>CAXUIV010000107.1:0-10558 GCA_964250875.1 uncultured bacterium | reverse complement strand
ATGCGGCTAATAAGATCGGCACCTACAGTCTGGCCCTTGTTTCCAAGGCGCACAATATTCCCTTCTTCGTGGCTGCTCCTCTCTCCACAATTGATTTTAAATTATCCACTGGCAGTCAAATTCCAATCGAAGAACGTGACCCGGCTGAAATTTATCAGATAGGCGACACAATCATTACCCCAACTGAGGCGGAGTTTTATAACCCAGCATTCGACGTCACCCCCGCTGAGTTGATCGCCGCGATCATCACAGAACATGGTGCTGTCCGACCCAGTGAGTTAAAACAGTTCGCTGTCAAACAGGTGGTTTAGGTTATTGGTTGTTGGTTGTTGGTTATTGGTTATTGGTTGGAAAAATACTGGCTTAGCAATAGTTTTAGCTACGGACCACGAACAACTGACCACAAACAACCAACAACTAACAACCAACTACGGATGAAGCGTCCTGCCTGTTGCAGAATCAAACATAAATAACCGATCAAGGTCAAGTTGGAGTGACAAGCGATCGCCTGGGCGGGGAAACATAATAGAAGCTGACTGAATAGTGAGTGGCACTGCCAAACCCGGTAGACTAGCGCGGATCATCGTCTCTCGCCCTAAGGGCTCCACCACTTTTACCTCAACCTGTAGAGACGTTGCATGCAACGTCTCTACATCTGTATGCGATTCCAATACCTCAATATGTTCTGGGCGAATGCCTAAATCAAAGCCTTGCCTCTCAAGTAAGTGCAACTTATCTCTAATAGCTGGAGGACAAGCTAAGCACTGACTACCCACCTGAAACTGATTTCCCGTATAGCTAGCAGGCAGGATGTTCATTGGTGGATTGCCTAAGAACGTGGCAACCATTCTGTTAGCTGGACGTCCATAAATCTGCTGCGGTTCACCGATTTGTTGAATACGTCCCCCATTCAGCACCACAATCTGATCGGCTAGCGTCATCGCCTCCACCTGATCGTGGGTGACATAAATGGTAGTGATACCCAACTGGTGATGTAATTGCTTTAGTTCTGCGCGTGTGTCGTCTCGCAGTTGAGCATCGAGATTAGATAGAGGTTCATCCAGGAGAAACACCTTGGGTTGACGGGCGATCGCTCTACCTAATGCTACCCGCTGTTGCTGTCCACCCGATAGTTGCTTGGGTTTGCGAGCGAGGAGATGTTCTAGAGACAAGGATTTTGCCACCGTCTCCACCCGTTCTCGAATCGTCTTAGAATCTACCTGACGCATCTGCAACCCAAAGCCAATGTTTTCTGCCACCGTCATGTGAGGATACAGGGCGTAGTTCTGGAAAACCATTGCCACATCCCGCTGCCGCGCTGGAACTGCATTAACAAGTTGATCATTAATGTATAGATTGCCAGATGTTGCTGTCTCCAAGCCTGCGATTGTCCGCAAAACTGTAGACTTACCACAACCCGATGGCCCCACCAAAACCCAAAACTGACCGTCGGGAACTTCAAAGGTAATGTCTTCAATCGCGGTGACGTTATTGAATTTGCGGTTAATGTCTTCAAGGCGAACGTTTGCCATTATTTGATTTTTGGTTTTGGTTCTGGATTTTAGATTTTTGATGCATCCTTGATCTAAAGTCGCCGCATCTAATACCTTAACTTTTTGCTGCTAGTTGTTCTAGTTCTGACACCACTCGTTCTAATTCTGCTACCAAAGGCGTTGTTCCAATTTTATGAAATGCCTCCACAAGTGTTCGATAGTACCATAAGCTACCCTCTCTACCGCCTTTGAAGCGCTCCCAAACTGACTTGCCCACCAAGCGATAATCCTGCAAAATTGCGCGGGCATTGTGTAGTTTATCAGCAGTTGAGACAAGTATCACCGACGGCGAGGCAGTAGGAATATGAGCGATGTATGCCTCCTTGCGTTGTCGCCAGGGGGATTTGGGTGTCGTGTCGGCATCGGTGCAGCCATCTACGATCTCTGTCACATTGTCTCCGAAACGACGGCGAATTTCCTCCCGTGTGGCTGCACCGCCTTGGTCTTCAATGGCATCGTGAAGCAGGGCGGCGATCGCTTCGTCTTCATTTGCCCCATATTCTAAAGCAATACTGGTAACGCCTAGTAGATGAGTAATATAAGGCACTCCACTTCCCTTGCGAGTTTGGTTAGCGTGTAGCTGGGTGGCATAGATGAGGGCTTCGGTAAAGCGGTTTGAGAGTTTCATTTAGAGCTGGTAAGTTCTAAAATAGAGGATACAGAGAATCCAGGAGTACGAGTTATTCCGACAGCAGCGCCAACCTTGAAATGCTTTATCCTTTGTTACAGTTTAACAAAGATGTATCTGCCAGTTTTTATAGTTCGTATAGATGAACGCACGACTGAGGTGTTCGTTTTGGCTGGGGAAGAAACGGAAATATCAATTGATCGTGATGGTAAGTGGAGATATGAAACCTAACTTTAAGGCAATGAGTCGCCAAGAATTACGAGCATGTATGCTCGCTCGTCGAGATGACGATGAGGCATTCTATGCTTATATGGATAAGAAATATGAAGCTGAAGCAGCCATATACTCAGCAGTTCTTGAGTGGTTGAAACTTCAACATCAGAATCATGAGGTTATGAAAAAAGACAAACCATCAGAGTTTGTTGTCGTGGACGTAAATGGTTTCGATAAGTTGATTAAAGTTCAGTTAATGATGGCTTCGCTTCCCACGTATAAGCCATTCATACACGATCTTATTGAACATCCAGTTGTGGGTAGTCATACACAGCTTGATAATTCAGTGATGGTTTTTGTCAGTAAAACTGAGACTTCTGCTCTCAATTTAGAAAGACTTATGGAGGTATTTAATAACCGTACTAAATTTTCACGGTTTGTTGGGTATGTTGAGAATGGAAGATTTCAAAATATTTAGGGAATGCGCAATTTCTCCCAAAGCGAGTACACTTCATCACTATCATGCAAGTGCTTCCTATGCTCTCCTATAGGTTTGACACTTTGTTTAAATCTTAGCTGAATAAAACAGGTAGATTCTTTCTTCTGCGTTCTCTACACATCTGTGAGTAAACCTAAAATTCCTGCGTGCTAGAACCGTACCGCGATCGCCCCACTAAACTAACACTTGGCAGTTGACAAAATAAGCTACAATTATTAAGGATTCTTTACAGGATTTCTAGACAATCCCAAATTCTGTCAAGGAGCCACTGACCACTAAGTTGAACACCTCAATACCCTCTCTACAGTTCTGGAACGCTTCTATGACGCTCCCTATTCGCAACGTTGCTATCATTGCCCACGTCGATCACGGTAAAACTACCCTGGTTGATGCTCTGCTCAGACAATCTGGGATCTTCCGCGAAGGCGAAGAAGTTCCAATCTGCGTCATGGACTCCAACGCTATAGAACGAGAGCGGGGCATTACGATTCTCTCCAAGAATACAGCGGTCCGCTACAAAGAAACGCTGATCAATATTGTCGATACCCCTGGACACGCCGATTTTGGTGGCGAGGTTGAGCGGGTCCTAGGTATGGTTGATGGCTGTATTCTGATTGTGGATGCCAATGAGGGTCCTATGCCTCAAACCAGATTTGTGCTGAAAAAAGCTCTGGAGAAAGGACTGCGCCCAATCGTTGTTGTCAATAAAATTGACCGTCCCCAAGCCGACCCCCACGGTGCCATAGACAAAGTACTAGACTTATTTCTAGAACTGGGCGCAGACGATGCCCAGTGCGACTTCCCCTATCTGTTTGCCTCTGGTTTAGAAGGTTACGCCAAAAACGACCTGGATGATCAGGGAGTTGACATGGTGCCCATGTTTGAAGGCATCTTGCGGCACGTACCGCCACCCGTAGGCGACTCGAACAAGCCGCTTCAGCTACAGGTCACAACCCTAGACTATTCTGAGTATCTGGGACGGATTGTGATTGGCAAAATTCACAATGGCGTGATCCGCATGGGCCAGCAAGTGGCCTTGATTACAGATACAGGTGCCATGGTTAAAGGCAAAATCACCAAGTTGATGGGATTTGAAGGGCTGAAGCGAATCGACATGCAAGAGGCATCGGCTGGCAACATCGTGGCAGTTGCTGGATTTGCTGAGGCCAATATTGGCGAGACGATTACCTGCCCCAACGAACCTCAAGCGTTGCCCCTGATCAAGGTAGACGAGCCGACCTTACAAATGACCTTCTCAGTGAATGATTCGCCGTTCGCTGGGCAGGAAGGCACTTTTGTGACATCACGGCAGTTGCGCGATCGCCTGATGCGCGAACTAGAAACCAACGTTGCCTTGCGTGTAGAAGACAGCGACTCGCCGGATAAATTACTGGTCTCCGGTCGGGGTGAATTACACTTGGGTATTCTGATCGAGAACATGCGACGTGAGGGCTATGAGTTTCAAGTCTCTCAGCCGCAGGTGATCTATCGCGAAGTCAACGGACGGCCCTGCGAACCTTACGAATGCTTGGTCCTAGACGTGCCTGAGGATGCTGTCGGTAGCTGTATTGAGCGGCTAGGTCAGCGCAAGGGCGAAATGCAGGATATGCAGGTTGGTGGCAATGGACGCACTCAGCTAGAGTTTGTGATTCCTGCTCGTGGTCTGGTTGGTTTCCGGGGAGAGTTCATGCGCCTGACTCGCGGTGATGGCATTATGAACCACAGCTTCCTCGACTACCGTCCCCTCATTGGAGAGATTGAAGCCCGTCGCAACGGCGTCTTAATCTCGTTTGAGGAGGGTGTCGCTACCTTCTACGCGATGAAGAATGCCGAAGACCGAGGAGCATTCTTTATCACTCCAACGACCAAGGTTTACAGGGGCATGATTGTGGGAGAACACAACCGCACTCAAGACCTGGAGCTGAACGTCTGCAAAACGAAACAGCTGACCAATCACCGCGCCTCTGGCGGTGAGGAGTTAGTCCAACTGCAAACGCCAGTTGATATGAACCTAGAGCGGGCTTTGGAGTACATTGGACCAGATGAACTGGTGGAAGTAACACCTAAATCGGTTCGTTTGCGGAAGATGTCGAAGAAGCTGGTGAAGCGCTAAAAGAGTTATGAGTTTTGACCTACCGTTCGTATAAATTCTTAGAGAAATCTGAGAGACCTCATGATCGGGAGGTCATCGACTCATTTCACAAAGTCAATGTATAAGGAATCACCGTATCATTGCTGTTTGGTCTTCTGAGTGCGGCGTTACTGAGCATTTTGTTGATCTGCGTAGGGATGTAAACTTGAGGAAATACCTACGCTACCCTCGCTATGGATTGGCAAGCTCGTATCATCCTTAACCCAGATATCCTGACTGGCAAGCCTATCATCAAAGGCACCCGTCTTGCCGTTGAATTTATTATCGATCTCCTTGCTCAAGGCTGGAACACCGACGAAATTCTTCGCAATTATCCCGGCATTGCCCTTGAAGATATTCAAGCCTGCCTCAGCTATGCCAGTGCTACTCTCAAAGCTGAGAAGGTTTATGCTATCTCAGGGTAGTCCATGCGATTCCTTGCCAACGAAAACTTTCCCCTTGATGCTGTAGAAGCCTTGTGCCAGCAAGGACATGACGTAATTTGGATTCGCACAGAATCCCCTGGCATTTCTGACCCTGAAGTGTTGAGTCGCGCTCAGGCAGAAGACCGCATCCTCCTAACTTTTGACAAAGACTTTGGTGAACTTGCCTTTCGGGCCAAACTTCCTGCCGCCAGTCGCATCATTCTCTTTCGGATCTCAGCTCCTTCCAGTGTAGTCGTGGCACAGAAAGTCATAGCGGTAATCGCTCTGCGGGATGATTGGGCAGGTCATTTCAGCGTCGTCGAAAATGACAGAATCCGCATGAGATCTCTATGAGAGAATTTACCTCTTCGCCTATGGATAAACTTCCCAATTTGAATACTTCTTCAACTCAAAACTCCCCACAAGGGGGCACAGCAAAACTCAAAACTCAAAACTTTCCCAGTCGGATAGCCAATTGGCTAGAAACTCAATGGGTTGCGCCCGCCTACAGTGGCTGGCTGCTAGCGGGCCTTGCCGTCTGTTTTTTTGGAGCCGCTATCAATTCAATGGCTGGGTGGCTGTATGTGATCAGTGGGATCAGTTTTGCCTTGTTAGGGCTTGCAGCTGTTCTGCCCGCACGATCGCTCTTAGGTATAGCTATACATCGTCAACCCATACAGCCAGTCAGTGCTGGTGATAGGTTGACAGCTGAGTTAGAAATCGAAAACCAGACCACTCAACCCAAAACCCTGCTACAGGTCCAAGACCTATTGCCCTTCGTCTTGGGCCAGCCGGTGCAGACAGCAATAGAAGTCATTCCGGCTCGATCTAGCCATAGGTGGACTTACTACCACCCTGCACAGACGCGGGGTGTTTATCGTTGGCAAACGGTACAGTTGAGGACAGCAACCCCATTGGGCCTATTTTGGTGTCGCCGCAAACGGGACGTTCCAGCCAAGGCCGTAGTCTATCCTCAAGTGTTACCCCTCACAACCTGCCCCCTAATCGATGAAATGGGGCAAGAGGACCGTAGAGGCGATCCCCGTGGCCGCCCCTTTATGTCGGCGACAGAAGGACTGACGCGATCGCTGCGTCCTTATCGCCAGGGAGATCCAACGCGTTTGATTCACTGGCGGACCAGTGCCCGCTATGGCGAACTCCGAGTGCGTGAACTGGAAGTTGTAAACGGTAGTCAAGAAATTATCATCTGTTTAGATAGCGCTGCCACTTGGAAGCAGGATAGTTTTGAGCAAGCGGTCATTGCAGCTGCTTCCCTGTACATCTACGCTCAGCGGCAGCAGATGAATGTAAAGCTCTGGACGGCATTCACGGGTTTAGTGCGAGGGGAACGCAGTGTGATGGAAGCCTTGGCAGCGGTCAACTTTGGGGAGGATGCAAACTATACCCTACCGAGTTGGCCCCTGATTTGTCTGAGCCAGAGTTCATTCATTAACCTACCCACTGGCAGTCGCTCGATACTGTGGCCATCACAGTTAGAAGGGACAGTGAATCGTGACCTTGGTATAGTAATTCAAGCAGATCAAACCCTGCAAATCCAGTTGCAAAAGCCATTCAGGTAGATATAGCCAACGGTGGAATAGCGCTGAAATATCACCTACAATCCAACAATCACTATTCACACATAATCATCCGATTTTATGAACTCAACCCAAACCGATAATAAATCCACCGATAAAAGTTTAGAGGCAATGCGGCATTTTTCCGAAACCTATGCCAAGCGCACTGGTACTTACTTCTGTGCTGAAGCCTCAGTGACTGCTGTAGTGATTGAAGGACTTGCCAAGCATAAGGATGATCTGGGCGCACCTCTGTGTCCCTGTCGGCACTATGAAGATAAAGAAGCAGAGGTCCATGCCACTTACTGGAACTGCCCCTGCGTCCCCATGCGAGAGCGCAAAGAGTGCCACTGCATGCTGTTTCTCACACCGGACAACGATTTTGTCGGTGAGAAACAGGAAATTTCTTTAGAAGAGATCAAAGCCGTCCGAGAAACTATGTAATGACGATAGTTCCTCAAGAATTCTGGCAAGGCGTTGAACAGTTTAATCAGAGGCAGTTCTACGCCTGCCATGATACTTTAGAAGCTCTGTGGACGGAAGCTACAGAGCCGGAGAGAACTTTCTATCAAGGGATTTTGCAAATCGCTGTAGCCCTCTACCACCTAAGCAACTCTAACTGGCGAGGTACAGTGATTCTACTTGGAGAAGGGATGGGGCGGCTACGGCGTTACCCCAGCACTTATGCTGGGATTGATGTTGATAGTTTGTTGATCCAGAGTGCAGCTCTGTTAACAGAGCTACAGCAGGCTGGTTCTCAAGAGCGGATTGAAGAGAGTCGGATAGTGGCAGATGTGGTGGTTGATGAGATGCAACGGCTGCCTACTATTCAGCTTGGTGTTGAGGAAGCTTGATAATATGCTTGATAATATGCTGGGAGTTCTACACCGTGGAGAAACCTTTAGACTCAGGCAAGCGTCAAACTACTATAGATTTGCGATCGCGGATTGCTGCGCTCTATACATGAGAGCTTGAACCAAAGCTTTAGATTTCTTTGCTCTATTTGTAAGAACGCGCAAGCTTAATCCAAAATCTCAAATATAAAAAGGCAATCAAGTTACACTATGGTGTTCACTTTCTGCCAAATTTATCTTAAACGGATTGATAAACTACCTATAGCTACCTGTTCTTGAATTAGCTTTGTATCGCTATCCACTTCGACTTCCTGAGGCCGTGAGCTACTTATGATACCCCCTGTCTTCTTACGCTGTAACCGGATGTACCGGCTGGGATCAGCTTTGATGCTGCCAGTTGCAATGCTGAGTGCGATCGCCGTTACCAATCCCTTGCAAAGTGCCACAGGCCAAACCACTGGGGCTAGCCGTGCCCTTACTCTTCGGTCTGATATTCAAGAGGCCGACGCCCAAACGGGCGTGATTACTGCTCGCGGCCATGTACAGATTAACTACCCTGCCCGACAGATACAGGCAACATCGACTCAAGCGCAATACTTCAGCCGCGAACGTCGCATTGTCTTAAGTGGCGATGTGTACGTCTTGCAGCAAGGTAACAGCATCAGAGGTGAGACGGTTACTTACCTGATTGATGAGGGGCGGTTCATCGCCGTACCTAGAGCCGAACGGCAGGTGGAGTCAATTTATATTGTGACTGACCCAAACCCCTTAACTCAACTAGCAGCACCAGCGACGCCTCCTCTAAACGGCTTAAGGAAATAAACTATACATCCCTACTCCTTGAGTTGCAGACTGGCGCAATGAAAATTGTCCTGGAAAATATTCATAAGTCTTACGGCAAGCGGGTTATTGTTAATCGCGCTAACCTCTCTGTTGCCCAAGGAGAAGTCGTTGGGTTGCTTGGTCCCAACGGGGCTGGAAAAACGACAACGTTTTACATCGCTACAGGTTTAGAAAAGCCAAATCACGGCAGGGTGTGGCTGAATGACCAAGACATTACTGCACTGCCAATCCACCAGCGAGCGCGTCTCGGAATTGGCTATCTGCCTCAGGAGCCTAGCATTTTTCGGCAGTTGAGCGTGAGGGACAACATTCTGCTAGTGCTAGAGCAAACCAAGGTGCCCCGCCGCGAGTGGCAGAGGCGTCTAGATTTTCTGTTGCAGGAATTTCGACTGGAGAAAGTGGCTGCTACAAAAGGAATTCAGGTTTCTGGAGGAGAGAAGCGACGGACGGAACTAGCTAGAGCCTTGGCTGCCTCCCCGAAGTTTTTACTATTAGATGAACCATTTGCTGGTGTCGATCCGATCGCTGTGGCGGAGATTCAGGAAATTATCGCTCAATTGCGCGACCAGCAAATAGGTATTCTCATCACCGATCACAACGTCCGGGAAACCCTTACCATTACCGATCGAGCTTACATTATGCGAGAAGGGCAAATTTTCGCCTCTGGCAGTGCTAAAGAACTCTACAGTAACCCTCTGGTGCGGCAATACTACTTGGGTGATAACTTCCAGGCGTAGGTTGACGGATGTTGTTTGTAGTCCATAGCCAGTTTGCCATTGCTGACTACCAATCACTAGCCCAAAAATGACACCAGTTAAGCACAATTTTCAATCTTTTGGGTCGTTGGTTCCTATGCCTTCGGTCATGGATCGATACATCACTACAGAATTCCTTCAGCCCTTCTTGTTTGGTGTCGGCACCTTTTCTTCTGTTTTGGTCTCAGTTGGCGCTTTGTTCGATCTGGTGCGGAAAGTGGTGGAGGCTGGGCTACCGATCACAATTGCCATCAACGTGTTTTTGTTGCAGCTGCCGCAGTTCGTTTTCTATGCCTTTCCCATGTCTACGCTGCTTGCTGCTCTAATGACCTATAGTCGTTTATCCAGCGATAGCGAACTGATTGCTCTGCGTAGCTGTGGGGTGAGTATCTATCGCCTCGTCTTGCCTGCCGTTATTCTAAGTTTTTTCATCACGGGAATAACGTTTTTGTTCAGCGAACAGGTTGTGCCGACAGCAAACTACGAGGCTAGCCAGACATTAGATCGAGCGCTGAAGAAAGACCAGCCTGCTTTTCAGGAACACAATATCTTCTATCCCGAATATCAGGACAAAAAGCAGCCAGATGGTAGCAACGTAAAAACTCTCTCGCGTTTGTTCTACGCTGACCAGTTTGATGGTAAGCGGATGAAAGGCTTGACCATTGTGGATCTCTCCCAATCAGGTCCTAAACAAATTGTGGTTGCAGACTCAGCCAAATGGAACCAAGACCAGAAGACTTGGGATTTTTTCAACGGCACCATTTACTTAGTCGCTCCAGATAGTTCCTACCGCGACATCGTCAGGTTTGAACATCAACAGATCCATTTGCCGCGTGCGCCGTTAGATCTAACAGAGCAAAGTCGGGATTACGGCGAAATGAATATTGCCCAGGCTCGGGAGCAGCTGGAGATTGTGAGCTTAAGCGGTGATGAGCAAAAGATTCGCAAGCTTGAGGTTCGCATTCAGCAAAAAATTGCGAAGCCGTTTGTTTGTATCGTGTTTGGCTTGGTCGGTTCAGCATTAGGAACCAAACCACAGCGATCAGGCCGAGCGACAAGTTTTGGTATCAGTGTCGTGGT
>CAXUIV010000106.1:5545-10578 GCA_964250875.1 uncultured bacterium | reverse complement strand
CCTGTTCCATGAAGTCTGTCGTCGCCGCGCCTTCGTGGACCTCACCGATTTTGTGGATTTTACCAGTCAGTTTCAGGATTCTTTCAGTTGTGGTCGTCTTACCTGCATCTACGTGAGCGAAGATACCGATGTTGCGATAACGAGTGAGGTCTTTCATTCTTGTTCTCTAGATTAAACGTGACACGTTGATGACCACCTGGAAGGGTGACTCAGGGGAATCAATGTTACCCTTCGCAGCCAGTGCAGGATGGATTGCGATCGCGCGGGAATATTAAAAATTTTTACCCTGCCTATAGCCACATTAATAATTGTAAATTGTCTCGCTGTCGTGATGGAAGATATTTGAGACGTCAGTTCGGTAAACCTCACCCCCTAGCTTCCCTCACCAAAAGGGCAGGGAGGCGTAAGGTTAGAATCACATCTGCCACTGCCCACTGCCTTCTTCAACCAGACCCTACCGGCGACGGGGGTGCTGAATATCGCCAAAGCCGCGCAATCCTTTTCCTTGAGAGGGGCCGTCATAAACATCAGCGTCACGGACTGAATCGGAGAACTTCAAGCCAGTTCTGGCTTCTAGCGCTGTGATGGGCACTTGGAAGTTATTGAATTCGCCCACGGGCAGACGCTCAAAGGGAATATAGCTCACAAATCTCTCCTGACTGACAACATAGGCGCTGGAGTAGAGCTTGCCCTCTCCTACTACTAAAACAACCTTCCAGAAAAACTGAGGAACATAAACTCCTCGGTGAATGATGTCGTTGTGTTGGAATATGGGACCAGTGAATACGCTTGCTAAGAGCTTATCCTGAGTGGTGTTCGTCAGGATAAAGTTTTCTAAACCCTGCCACAGCTGCTGCGACTGATTGAACTGAAAGTGCTGAGGAGAGCAATTTGTGAAGTGGAACGTTTCCCTATTGGCCATCCTAGCCTCGTTCTCTTCCCCCCAAATTGGGTCTTGTCTGCGGACAAGATGACCCCGGTCAAAAAAGTTCCCGCCTGGTTCATTGCTGTAAAAATCGTTTCCTATCTGTAGTGGAATAGGGATACGGGGATCAAAGAACCATTCGTCGTCCCGCCGTTCCAGTCCAACCCACTGACTCCCCTCAATGTTGACAGCAGTATAGAAGGCCAAGCGACGGGTTTCACACATCGCGATTGAGAAGTGCGTGTAGCGGAGAATGTTGTCCGGCGCTCCCTCTACCCGTGCGAGTGGGCCAAAGGCAAGGGCTGTCGGTGTCAGTTCTGGTAGAGGAATGGTGATCCCCAGGAAATCAGGGTCGTAACCTTGGCGGCCATCGTAGTAACTCAGCGGACGCACACTGCCGCTAAAGCTGAGTCGATTCCCAGATTTAGAGCGCTTCCTCTCAAGGCTAAACTGGTTTCCATCTGAGTCAGAAGTGCCCAGCGTCGAGACGACGCTTTCACGGGGAATCGTGCCTGGAAACCACCGGATGTTCTTAGCGTCTTCCAGAAAGGCTTGAACCAACTTAGAGGCAGAACTGCCCTGTTGACACTGAATTTCGCTCACTCGGTCGAGGATTTTACTGGTCCGAACGCCCTCGTTGGCAATCCATCTAATCTGGTTCTCAGCAAATCTTTCCGCCTCTCGCTTGGATACCCAGTTGCCATCTACCAACTGAATCTCTTCAACCCCATTACGGACGCGAGTTTCGACTACGCTTCGATGATGAACGGCAACTACCTGCCAGTTGTCGTTGAGAGCTGGAGACCCAGAAGACCCAGGGGCTGTGTCGCTGGCATACCAGATGAAACTGTCCATTAGGGCATCCTGGCGATCGCCGATCTTCAGGACCTTGTTTTCCCGAATCGCGATTTGCTTCGGCTGGCCATCAGGGTGTTGAATGATCGTGACGAATTCGTCGGGTCTGACTTTATGAGGGTTGGGATCGAGACGCAGAAACCCGTAGTCTGCCAAGCTATTTTCCCCGTCATCTGATACCTCAGCAACGGCAACCAGAGTGAAGTCATGCTCGGAGTCCGTGATGAATGCTTCCTCAGGCGTCAGCCCAAACAGTTGCCCCTGTTGAATTCTGCCGTTGATGTCGGTTTCGTAAGAAAACTGAATCGATGTCCGCTGTGCCTCGTCAACAGAGCCAATAACATGGTGGCTGGTGATGAGCAGGCGGGGAGATACGAGAAATCCTGTTCCCCAGCTGCCATTTGAGCCAAACAGATCTCCGACCCAAATTCGGCAAACCGCACGGGCTGCCAGTGCCCCTTTCTGAAGGAAGTTAATGGGCAGTAGTTCATTGCCCCCGAGCATCCGCTCCAGATCGAGGGAGGATACTCCAGAACCGCTCGCTACCATGTTCTCAACTCGCCTAGCTAGGACCGCTACTGGATCTAGGCGATCGCCCTCCGGAACATTAGACAGGGGGGGGACCTCAACTGTCGATAACTTTTGGTTCCGCAAGGATTTGAGTCTGTCGAGAAAGCCCTCACCGTAGGTCACTGTCTGAAGAGACATAAGCTTTTAGAATATAATTTGCAGAAACTGGACTCAACCTCAGCAGAGCTATACCTGTTGTACAGGTTGGCGACACTAATCATAACGGCTGTGCTTGAACTTCATGTCAGCCATAGATTATGACGCCCAGGAGTGTTCCCTGGTTCCTAATTTACCTGTAAACTCACTATGTGTGAGGTATCAAACCTCAGCCGACATGCTCAAACCACAAGAGATCTAATAGGAGCATCTCAGTTATGCAAATGCGCTTCTTGTGGAACAGGCGTCTTGCCTGTTTGCTAAAGGACGGGCAGAATGCCCTTACCACAAAGAAATAGCGAATTGCTCCTTGTTAACGCCAGATGGGAACCCCCATAACCTCGAAATGAAAATCATACGTCCACACAGGTAACATCATTTGCATTGCCAACACGGCAGTGACTGCATCGAATAGTGTAATGCGCTGGTCAGGAAAACGGTTTGTTAATTGAAGTGCTACTTGATAATCCTCTGGTGTGGGGTTCAGCAGATTTGTCTGCAATGCCAATCTATTAGAAAAGGCGATCGCCGTCCGAAATCCACTGGTATACAGAATCAATTTGTGTGCTTCCAAATAAATCGGGTACGGGACAATCACAGCTAAATTTTCCTGATTAATCTTTAGCAACTCAGACCGTGATCGCTGATGATATTGGTCACTGCGATCAACTTCAGCGTAAAGAGGACCTGTATCTGCAATAACTGCTCTCAAGATTCAGCCTGACTGCGTTGAACAATAAATTGATCGTGATTCATTGAAACGTCAGTTTGCCCGCTGTGAAAAGATTCTGAAGTTGCTTGCAAACCATATTTAATCGGAAAAGAGCAACTCCTCTCTTGCAGAAACTTTGTCTGGTCGTTTTCCTGGAGTTGAGTGATTTCCCGATCAAGAACTTGGCGCAGCCGGACTTTGTCTTCTGGCTCAAGTGAAACAACTGCCTCAACCAGAGACTCAAATGAAATCCGCAGTTGCACAGACGCTTGAGTCATCACTCATTCTTAATTCGGCACAGCACTATTCTACTACCACATCTTTAGAGAACGCACGTTCTTAAACGATAATTTTTAGCTAGCCAGCGCGATCGCCCAACCGAAGCCTCTACCAAAGAAATTGGTGGTGTCGGCGAACTCAACCTGAAATCGTCCGAGAAGCCATGTCAGCTAGAGACTATGATGCCCAAGAGTGTTTCCTGGTTCCTAATTTACCTGTAAACTCACTATGCGTGTGATCTTAAACAGCCGACATGCTCACACTACAAGAACTCCAGCGGCTATTATAGAGGAGGAATCCAGTGCTACAGAGCAGATGCCGACTTGGTGACGTGCTATTGGTGAGCGTCCTGACGCTGTTTGTGCTGATGACATCCTTCGTCTCTCCAGTGTTAGCGCAGGATCGAATATTTACTAACGTATCTCTAGAATTTGTAGCGGAGTCCCAGCTGCTTCAGCAGAATTTAGATACACCAGTTGAAGTATCAGCAATTACCTATGACCGACAGCGCGATCGCCTCTATGCGCTCTGCAATAGCCCTAATCAGTCTGCTCCTGTCCAGTTTTGCACCCTCAAACTTACCTTTGATCCTACTGCTGATTCTACTAAGATTGGTTTCCATGTAGACATTGAAGCTGTCACTCTGACGAACAAGGGTCAGGATACGCAAGCAACTCTTGATCCTGGAGGCATCGCCGTAACTCCCCAAAAGACCTTATTTATCTCTTCTGGCGTTACAGGTGACAGCATCATTCCTGCTGTGCAAGAATTCGACCTCAGTTCTGGACGGTTGCTGACTAGCCTACCGATACCAAAGCGTTATTTTCCCGACGCTGTTGATAATAATATCCGTACTAGAGGTATTCAAGACAACTTAGGATTTACGTCTTTAACCCTCAATCCTACGGGCACTATCCCAACTAGCGGCGAGCCAATTCGCCTATTTACCGCCACTGAAGCGGCTCTTGTGCAAGATAGATTGCCCGGTGAAGCAGTATCTAAATCCCGCCTTCTGCACTATGTAATCGGGTATGGGCCACCTGTGCTAATTGCCGAGCATCTTTATCTACTTGACCCCACTCCTAGTGACGCCACCTCAAATGGCTTAGTGGAGTTGTTGACTCTCGATCAAGGCGGTCACTTCCTCAGTTTAGAGCGATCCAAAAGTCCGTCTGGCTTTAATGCCAAGCTGTTTCAAATGACGACTGGCGGGGCAACTGACACCTCTCGCATTGATAGCCTCAAAGGTTCAATCAACGGTATCCAACCAGTTAAGAAAAAGTTGCTGCTGGATTTGAAAAATCTGGGCATTCCCCTAAGCGACCTACAGGGAATGACTTTTGGTCCTCGCTTGCCCGACGGCACACGCAGCCTGCTTCTAGTTGGCAACAACCCTAGCCGACAGGCAACCCATTTCTTATTATTTCGGCTTTAGGGTTAATAATAATCAACCGCAGGGGTAATTTCCTAGACATGTTGTTCAGGTCTTATTTTATTCGATGCGCTCTTTCAAGCATTCAACTTCGCCAATCCCTC
>CAXUIV010000106.1:3006-5445 GCA_964250875.1 uncultured bacterium | reverse complement strand
CCTCCCTTAAAGGGTCCCACAATATCGCTTGTAACCCAGCCGCCGTAGAAATCTCCTGGTTGCGGCTGCACCTGTTCTCCATTGACGTAGCAAGCGTCCATCAGGTGCGGGTAAAAAGCTACGTGGTCTTTAAGCGCAGCAAAGGTAGATGTGGGGTCTGGATAAAACCAGGCAGCATTCGGTGCCTGTTTGTCACCAACGACAATCGTATAGTAAGCAGCTCGACCCTTGAACTCACACCAGCTAGATTTAGGTGTCAAGAGCAGGTGTTCCGCTTTGATGTCGCTGGGGGGGATGTAGTAGACGGGTGGATGGCTAGTTTCCAACACGCGCTTGGCACTATGAGTGTCGGCGATCGCCACTGAATTAAACACAATCTGGATATGTTTATCGGTGTCCTCTAGGCGCGGCGGACGTGGATAATCCCAGACTGATTCCTGACCAGGGCCGGGTTGGATGCGTTGACGGTTCACCATTTAGAGGTTGCAGTAAATAGAAGGTACTGCTTCGAGTGTAGTTTACAGGTATCGGTCAGGGGCAAGGGGCACAGGGCACAGGGCAATGCTAGCAACAGATTTAATTCTTCAAACTCCGAACTTTGAACTCCTTGGCTCGATCAGCGGAAGTTTCCAGGATTAAGTCGGGGAGCAGTTCGAGTTGGCACTCCTCCTTGCAATTTAGTGCCAGTGCCACCATCAGCCCTATCTAAAAAAGGCCGGAGATCAATGCTATTAGTCGCTAGGCGATGATTCCCACCGCCTAGAATTGATCGACCTAAGTTCAACAACTGATTAATCTGGCTTGTCTGGTTGCCTCCATTGACAAAAGTGTTAACGGCTTGAGTTTGCTGCCCACTGTCTGCAACTGTTAGGTTTTGGAAAACGCGATCGCGGGTTGATGTTGGGTCTTGGCCAGGAGGAACGGTCAGCACAATGCGACATGCTGCCACGCTTTGGGTGGTGACACAGACAGTGTTGTAGTTGTTCTGTACCGCCGTTCGCATCTCTTGTAAGCCGTCTGGTCGATAGGATTCTAAGCGGCGGCTAATTTCGTTGCAGCGCCGTTCTGAATCCCAGCCACCGCCAAGACCACTTGGAGTCGCCCAAGCAAAGGATTGGTTGGGCTGACTTTGTGGGTGATACATCACTGTGTACTGACCGTTGAGCAACTGACAGCTAAAGCGGGAGTTCTGAGAGATAGGACCAGTTGAACCACTGCCAGTTGAACCACTAGTCGTTGTGGGGCTAGTCGTGGGTGTAGTGGGAGCTTCTGGTGGAATTGTGTCCACCACAACAGGCGGTTGAGACTCAGGCTGGGAAGAATCAGCCAAGACGTCAGACGGCATCCGGTGTGCAGGATGCATATCTGCAACGCCTGTAGCGGGGGCGATCGCGCTGCTTATTAGGGGATACACGATTCCGGCTGATAAACCAATCCTCGACATCAAGCGCCCAAACTTTAGTGGTGACATAGCCATAATCTTCCCCGTTAAATTCAGTGAGTCAAATCCCTACCATTTAAACTGTATACTGTCAAGATAGAAATTGGACACTATAAACCTACTCAAGTCCTCAATCTTTGGTTTCTAGTCCCAAAATCTGTAAATGTTCCAGATGGCTAGGACCTAGAACGGAGCTTGATTGCCATTGCGATCTTTCTTTTTCACGTTTTCTGCTAGCAGTTTTTTCACTTGCTCCTTGACTTAGTTGCTTCTGAAGTGGGTGTCTGTTGAGACGTAACCTCTGGACCAGTTGGCTTTGTTGTGGGATCAGAGGTAGCAGTGGCTGATTTTTCTACCGCAGGCTGAGGCTGCTGCGCCAGGGTAATTGAGGCAAAGAGTGGCGACAGAAAGCAGAGAGCTATTAGCAGAAAGTTCAAAACTCGTTTCATAGGGCGACCAAGGTGTCTTTGGTTTAGTTGCCGGATTAAAAGCGTGTTTGAAACTTGATTGTGCTGGCTGGGCTAGTCTACAGTTTAATTAGAGGATAATAAATGAGCTTATTTTAAGTCTATGGAACTTGGATGTAAATCAGAATACGCACTGCTGGCTCTGATAGAGCTAGCAACTTGCTACCAGAGTGGTGAGCCACTGCAAATTAGACAGATAGCAGCACTACAAAATATACCAGACCGCTATTTGGAACAACTGCTAGGGACATTGAGGCGTGGAGGTCTCATTAAAAGCATACGCGGAGCCAAGGGTGGCTATGTTCTAGCACGAGAACCCCAGAAGATCACGTTGCTGGATGCTTTGAACTGCATGGAAGGTTTAGACGTCTCCATAAAGCACAGTGCGATCAAAACGGTAGAAAGCGATGTGGTACAGGAGATCTGGCAGGAAGCACGTCAGGCAGCTAGCTCTGTTTGGCAAAAATACTCACTCCAAGATCTCTGCGAGCGGCGAACAGTGAGACAGCAAATAGAGCTTATGTACTATAT
>CAXUIV010000106.1:0-2906 GCA_964250875.1 uncultured bacterium | reverse complement strand
GATGGATAGCTAACCTTTTCTTATTCTTCGCTTAACTACTGGGCTTGAAGATAACAGTGTTGTGGGTGATTACCAGCAGACACTTTGATGTTAAACAAGAAACCACTTACAAAATTTCGTATGGCTGTGGCTGTAGCAGCCTCGTTGCTACAGGTCACTGCCGTCCCGGCTGCATTCGCCAGTTCTACCGTCACGCTCCAGCCCAGCGTTCCTCCTGACGCCGCACCATACGTCAATAATCCGAACAAGGAACCGAAGCTGCCGCAGAAGGTACTTGTAAAGCTGCTACAGGAGAAGATCAAGTACGTCTTCGTGATCTTTAACGAGAACCACTCGTTCGACAACGAGTACGGCACGTTTCCAGGCGTGAACGGCCTCTACTCGGACGGACAGAAGCCTCGTTCTGCTCAGAACACACTGGGCTTCACCCAGAGTTACACAGATGCTAGCGGCGTGACCACCACAGTCCAGCCCTTCCGAATTGGACCCGATCAGAACGCTACCGTCGTTGACAGTGTTGATCACTCGCACACGGGACTCGCGAAAAAGATCGACGTCGTGAACGGCACGCCACAGATGGACCAGTTCGCTGCCGACGAGTACACGCGCTTTGCCTCGAAGGGTGGAACGGCTAACGTCGCTGAGGGCACTCAGTTTGCCCGTCTCGTGATGTCGCATATCGACTGTGACACCATTCCGTTCTTCTGGAACTGGGCTAGCCGCTTTACTGTCTTCGACAACATCTTCGCGACTGAGGACACACCCTCCACTCCGAACGCGGTGGCGATGCTCGCAGGACAGTCGGGTGAAACGCAGTGGGTCAAGCATGGCCCAAGCGGTCAGTCCTACACTGTAGGCAGCAATACTGGCACGACCCAAGGTCCGCCGCTAGTCAATGACCCACAGCCCTTCTACGGCTCCCAGTTTGACGAGACAAAAGACGGCAAGCAGCCCGCTGGTACGAATGAGAACTATGCCAACAGCAACATTGCCTCGAATCTCACCTTCGCCAGCCTGCCGCTCACGTTCCAAGGACGAGACATTCAGTCGGTCCTGAGCGGCAACAAGAACCCTGCCTTTGATCTGCCGGACATCCAGCAGGACATCCCGTTCATTCAGAACGTCGGAACCAAGCCCGTTAACTGGCGCTGGTATCAGGAAGGCTACGATCTTGAGCCGACAGACACGAACGGTACCGCCTCGCATGATGCCTATGTCAGTCATCACAACGGTGCGCAGTACTTCGGCTACGTCTCCAACACGCCACAGGTGAGCAACGCTAGCCTGCGTGGGCTGGGTGACTTCTTCGCCGACGCCGCCAACAATGCGCTGCCCAAAGGCGGTGTGTTCTATATCCGTGGTGGCTATACAAACCAGCAGGGGTTAACGCCGCCAATTACAAACCCCAGCACGCCTACAGACGAAGTCGCGGCAATTAATGCGGCGAAGGTGGGCGATGACGACCACCCAGGCTACTCTGACCGGCAGATCAGCGAATCGATGGCGGCTCGGGCGATCAACGCGATCGCGTCCAATCCGAAGCTCTGGAAGCAGAGCGCCATCATTCTGACCTACGACGAGTCGGATGGTTTTTATGACCACGTTCCGCCGCGTGTCCTATCCTACGGACCCGACGGACTACCGCTCTCCCGTGGTGTCCGAGTGCCTCTGATCCTGATCTCACCCTACGGACGCACGCACGCTGTTTCGCACGTCGAAGGCGATCACAACGCAGTGATCGAGACGATTAACGCGATCTTCGGTCTGCCTGCGCTTGCTAGCCTGCCTGATGAGAAGCAGGCGCTCGCAGATGGCAACTCTCCAAACTTCAACCAGTTCGGCCCATCTGGATTTCAACAGAAGTACCTTGGTCCACGCGATATCAACTCGCCGACTACAGAGAGTCTGCTGTCGGGCTTCGATCCAAATCGCCTGCTCGGCATCTCGCCGCTGCTGCCAGCTTCGTTCGCGATGGTTCCAGACAACGTCGTAACCGCTCTGCCACACTACGGCGGGCATGGCTGTGAGGCAATTGGAATCACGCCAGAGGACCAGCGCCAAGGGATCGTCAACAACGTTCCCGCAGGCTTCAACCCGCTACCAAGCACCTACCCAGCAGCCAACTAAAAACGTAGAAGAACGGATGGGTTGTCCCATCCGTTCCTTAGGCCACATATAGGTCCAAAAAGCTTTTGAAAAACCTGTTTTTCCGGCATTCAAAGTCCTTAAGAGAATTCACGCTCTTCCTGTGGTTGCCGCTCCTACTTGGCACCTTCTGCCCGACTTCTGTCGCTCAATCGGCCTCCGTCACCGAACGCGTGAAGGCGCGTGACGTCGTTCGCTGCGGTAGCGTCGAGCGACCGGGCCTTGCAAGCTCCGTTGTTCAAGGTCGCTGGACTGGCATCAACGTTGATATCTGTCGGGCGATCGCCACAGCCGTACTCGGATCAGCTGATCGCATTCAATACCATGGGTACGAAACGCCGAAAGACTTTGACGCTGTGCGCCACCAGCAGGACGACGTCTATTTCCTCACGGGATCAGAGATCGATGAGCAGAAGCTGGCTGGCAAAGTGGTACCTGGTCCTACTGTCTTCATGGAATCCCAGGCGGTAATGGTAGCGTCCACCTCAACCGTGCGCCACGTCAGCGACCTCGCCAAGGACAGCATCTGCTTCCTGATTGGTAGCTCAGCTGAGCGGAGTCTTGAAGCGTACTTTGGTGCTATCCACCAAAATTGGCTGCGTCGAGCATTCTCCGAGGACGGAGAGATGCTTGATGCCTACAACGTGCAGAATTGCCATGCGATCGCTGGCGAGATTTCAACTCTGGCAACGCTCCGCCTTGAATCGGGAGCAAAACGATTGTCGAGCCGCATCCTGCCGGAGCCGTTGACGGTCTTTCCG
>CAXUIV010000105.1:2212-10613 GCA_964250875.1 uncultured bacterium | reverse complement strand
TTAGTGCGGAGATGCACTCAGGCTTTCAACATCTGCGTCAAAATATGCCAATGAACTGCCGCGAGAGACTTTCTGGGAGAGGCATAACTCCGGAGGTTAGAGCCGATACTGAGCGAATTACAGCAATTTGGCGAGAGTGCCGTCAAAGATTTGGCAGTAATGGCAGTCTGCTGTTTGGTGAGTTTACAATCGCTGATGCCATGTTTGCACCTGTTGTCACGCGATTCATCACCTACGAGGTTCAGACGGATTCGGTTTCCAGAGCTTATGCTGAAGAAATCCTGGCCCTTTCAGCTATGCAAGAGTGGCTGAAAGCAGCTGAGGCAGAGCTAGAGACGATTTCTGGTTTCAACCCGTGAACCCTCTCGACTGGTATTAGCGCGTTGAACCCCAGACTATCCAGATTAGTCGTCCCAGAAGCCAGCCAAGCAGGGCATAAGCTACTATGGCAACGAGGATGTTAATGTCAAAGATGACTTTCCCTCCCCCCGCTTCAGGGCTGATGAATAGGGTGGAGAACGGTACGATGAAGGGACGTGATAGGGTGTAGATGACAGAAGCAAACTGGTTTTCCGGGTTAGCCCCAGTCAGACGCAAGAAGAATCGCAAAACCAGCAAAATCTCCAGCGCTCCGACAGGGAAGTAAATTAGATTGATAGCCCGCACCACAGCAGAGTTCCGTCTAGCAATCTGACGGCGCTCTTCTTGAGGCTCTATAGACGAACGGCGTTGTCTAGGATCTTCTTCCATACTTATTTTCCAACGGATTACCAGTCGATTTCGAGTGAACTGCCCTTGGCTACCATTTAGCTTTAGATGAGCTATGGACAACGGTGACGGATACCTCAGTCAGCGAGATCTCAATTCAAAGTCTAAAGTCCAAAACCTAAAATTGCATAGTGACATAGAACAGCAGCGATCGCCTACATTTAGAAAGCGTGTAAAGATATTTCTGTTATAGGAGTTACTTTTTAGGTTTTAGCATGACTAGCTCATCACCACCAACGGCTGGTGCATATCGACGCCCCCGTGAGAACGACTGGCGACTGTTTCTACAGCTGGTGCCTTACGGGCGTCGTCATGGACCATTGTTAACGGTTTCAACATTGCTGCTTATTCCCCTCGCTGTGGCTGGGGCAGTGCAGCCCATCCTGATTGGTCAAGCCATCTCGCTACTGCGCCACGAGCCATCCGCTTATAGGTTTCTTCAGGAACGTCCTCTAGCCGAAGGGCTACGTATTTTGGAGAGCTTATTACTAGTAACGGTGCTAGTCAGGCTGGTGTTTGTGGGTTTGCAAGGATATCTCGTGCAGAAGGTAGGACAACAGATCACTGCCGATATCCGGAATGACCTGTTTGACCACGTAACATCCCTCGCGGTACGTTTTTTTGACCGAACACCAGTAGGAAAATTGATTACTCGCCTCACCAGCGATGTGGAAGCTCTAGGGGATGTGTTCACTACTGGAGCAATTGGTATTGTTAGCGATTTGTTTTCGATGGTGATCATTGCCATCTCCATGTTCTACTTGCAGTGGCAACTAGCATTGATGCTAGTACTGATGTTGTTTCCAGTTAGTGGCTTAATTGTTTACTTTCAACAGCAGTACCGTAATGCCAACTATAGAGCTAGGGAAGAAATTTCCCTCCTCAACTCCACTCTGCAAGAGAACATTGTTGGAATTAGCATTGTGCAACTGTTCCGACGAGAGCAATTTAATGCCCAAATGTTTCGCGCTAATAACCAGCGCTACATCAAAGAGGTAGACAGAACCATCTTTTACGACTCAGCCGTCTCTGCAACGCTAGAGTGGATCAGCTTGGTGGCGATCGCCGCTGTTCTGTGGTTAGGTGGCTTGCTCATCTTGCAAAAACATCTCGATCTAGGTACCTTGTCTGCATTTATCCTGTACGCTCAACGGTTATTTGACCCCCTACGACAGTTCGCCGAAAAATTCACTGCGATCCAGGCAGGATTCACTGCCGTCGAGCGAATTAACGGTATTTTAACTGAGCCGATTGAAATTCGAGATCCAGAGAAGATGGGGGGTAAAGACCTCTCTAGCCACTCACTCCACACCTCTCACTCTCCCAAGGGAGAAATTCGATTTGAACACGTCTGGTTTGCCTACAAGGACGATGATTACGTGATTCAAGACTTGGACTTTACCATTCGTCCCGGTGAAAAGGTGGCGTTGGTTGGCCCCACAGGTGCTGGTAAAAGTTCCATCATCCGTCTACTCTGTCGGCTGTATGAACCCAGTCGGGGTCGGATTTTAGTGGATGGCGTAGACATCCGTGACCTACCACAATCGGAACTGCGGCGGCAAATGGCTGTGATTCTTCAGGAGGGTTTTCTCTTTGCTGGAGATGTCAAACGTAATATTACTCTGGGGGACACCTACTCTTTGGCTGAGGTTCAGGCTGCTGCCCAGAAGACGAACGTGGCTCAGTTTATTGAGCAGTTGCCCGAAGGTTATGACACTCAGCTTAGAGAGCGGGGCACAAACCTTTCCAGTGGCGAGAAGCAACTGTTAGCCTTTGCTCGTGCCGCTATTCGCAATCCTCGAATTTTAGTTCTGGATGAAGCTACAGCTAGTCTAGATGTGGGAACAGAAGCTCTAGTTCAGGATGCCCTAGACCGGCTGCTAGTGGAATGCACTGCAATTATCATTGCCCACCGACTCTCAACAATTCGCAACGTTGACCGGATTTTGGTGCTGAGGCGTGGCCAGTTGGTGGAGTCAGGTAGTCATGAGGAACTGCTACAGCAGGGGGGATTATATGCCAGTCTGCATAATTTGCAGATGTTTGGGACATAGATGAGAACTGCTGCTCAGCAGCCCGCGTTGATCTGGACTCCAGGTTCAGCAGCTTGAACAGCCTGGATGAGCTGAGGATGCTGAGGCAGATAGGTTGCCGACTGGTTGATATTGCTGCTAGCAGACGTCACTGATTGTTCACTTAAAGTATTGGACGAGAGCAAGAGCGTAGCTAGGATGCCAGCCAGAAACCAACCCAGCCACTGTAAACGTCTTGCAATTAATATCATCACAGTACTCCTTAAATCGATTTAGGTGACGTGTAGCTTTATACCTCCGACAGGATACCAGTTAGAGGTTAAACCTAGAACTAAGCCATGGTTAAATTTACGTAAACCCGTATTCTGATCAAACATCCTTGAGCTATTTGGTGAACATTAGTAATGGGATCAGAGGCTAGTAGGCCATCAAAATTCGTTCGACGGATTCATGATAGAGACGCTACATGTAACGTCCCTACACCTGTCAAAATCTGATGGCAGTCCACTAGTTAGAAATTGGAAGCAGTGCGAAGAGGTTTGGAGCGAGCGTGAACTGGCTCAACTAGCAAAGTAATGTTGTCGTGTCCAACTACGTAAACAGTTTCACCAGGGACTAAAGTTATATTTTGATTACATCGGGCCGGCCACCAAGAGGCTTGAAAGTGGACACGCCCAGTCCTGCCTGGTTCTATGACTTGATCTACAGTTGCTTCGCCTGTCAGTTCGTTAAAATAATTTTGGGTCTTCATGTTCTGAGTCATATGTTAATTCTAAAAAATCTCCATGCACCTTAGGGCTGGGGTTGTGTCACTATCAAAGCTGGTCGTGGGATATTGGCGTGAAGTCAAATAACTAAATGGCAATATAGCTATGGATATTTGACTCCACAGCTAGCTCTCCTACAACGTGCAGTGGAGTGCTGAAGATTCAAACCTTTGAAGAGAGTACTCCTCTGTCGTTTATATCAAGGTCAATCTTTCTGTTCAGGAGAAGTGGAGGAGTTTCTGTATCTAATATAACAAAAGTAGGCCGATGTAGCAATCCTAAATCATCTGTGAACAATATGTAGAGACGTTACATGCAACGTCTCTCACAGGAACGCCTCTTCAATAAGATTGATACAAAGCAAGAGCAGTCAGAACTGCTGCTAAACGGGGACATTTACGATAAACTCCGCCCCCTGCCCTGGTGCGGATATACACAACAGTTGACCACCGTGTTTTTCGACCACGATCTGATGACTGATGGCGAGTCCTAGCCCAGTCCCTTTACTAACTGCTTTGGTTGTAAAGAAAGGGTCGAACAGCCGCTGTCGCACTGCCGCTGTCATTCCTGGTCCATTGTCCGCAAACCGAATTAATACCTGTTGGTCTAGCAGTTCGGTGCGAATTCGAATCACAGGCGAGGGTTGAGGCGTGAGGGCTGAGGAGTCAGAGTTGCTTCTACTTCTTCCCACCTCCTCTAGGGCATCAATTGCATTAGTGAGAATGTTCATGAACACCTGGTTGAGTTGCCCCGCGTAACACTCCACTGGCGGTAGGCTCCCGTACTCTCTAACGATCTGCACCCCCAGATGCTCTGACTTGGCTTTGAGACGGTGCTGTAGGATCATTAGCGTGTTGTCTAGCCCCTCATGAATATCCACCGGCTTCTTTTGAGCTTCATCCAGGCGAGAGAAGTTACGTAACGATAAGACAATTTGCCGGATGCGATCAGCTCCTACTTTCATTGAAGCCAGCAGTTCAGGTAGATCTGCTGCCACAAACTCTAAGTCGATAGACTCTATCTCAGCTTGCAATTCAGCGGTGGGGTGAGGATAGTGCTGCTGGTAAAGGTAAACCAACTGTAGCAAGTCTTGGGTATATGCATCTGCATGGCTAAGATTGCCGTAGATGAAGTTAACAGGATTGTTAATCTCGTGGGCTACACCCGCTACCAGCTGCCCTAAGGAAGACATCTTTTCAGTTTGCACCAGTTGAGCTTGTGTTTGTTGGAGTTCGTGCAGTGCAAGTTCGAGTTTGGCCGCCTGTTCTTGGGCTGCGGCTGTAGCGGTGCGACTTTGTTTGTAGAGTTCGGCTTGGTCAATGGCGATCGCTAGTTGGTCTGCAACTGCTTGCAATAGCTCCACCTCACCATCGCTCCAAATTCGTGGTTTATTGACGTGGTTACAGACAATTACGCCAATTTCACCAGACTGAGTATGAACTGGCAGTGCCAATTCGGCAGTGCAGCCTACTTGCAGGAAGAATTGTCGCTCTACAGCATCAGTCACGGTCCTGGTATCATCCACTCGTGATATTTGCTTGTTTAGAGTCTTTTGCGCCAAGGGACCAAGTTGGGTAAAAGGATCACGGCGACCAATAGTGCTAGGTAGAGCGGAATTCCTTGCCTCCTGAATAACATCCGAGTAAGGTTGTTCAGCGTCATATCTGAACCAGGTGAAAAAACAGCGGTCAAGCTGCAACAGATTGTAAATCTCCTGTACAGCAGTTTCTAGAATGGTATCCAGGTCAAGGGAGTTACGAATCTGACTGGCAAGACCGTTAAGCAGTTCTTCCCGCGCTAACAGTTCTCGGAACCGTGCTTCACTGCTGCGCAACGCCTGTTCTGCCTGCTTGCGCTCAGTAATATCGACAGCAGATCCAATGTATCCGGCAAAGCTGCCATCCAGTGTAAATCGTGGTACACCTGTGTCCAAAATCCAACCATACTGCCCGTCAGCCCGCCGCAAGCGATATTCCATCTGAAACTTCTGACGCTGCTTGAACGCTGTGAGGTAAGTATCCCAACACCGTTTTTCATCTCCTGGATGCACTCCTTCAGTCCAGCCATTGCCAATCTCTTGTTCTAAAGTCTTGCCAGTAAAGTCTAGCCAGCCAGAATTAAAGTAGTGATGAAGCGTGTCAGTCCCAGCCATCCAGAGCATCACAGGAACTGCATCTGCTACCAAGCGAAACATCTCATCGCTCTCTTGCATTGCCTCCTCTAAGGATCTGTATATGATGTGTTCTAGTTCTTGAGTTGACACTTTCGCCTGCCTGCAGTTGTTATGGTACCCTCAACGTTCGCAACAAGGTCGTGCTAGCGATGGCAACAAAGCTTTGAGCAGACCGATTAGTAGCTCGATATTAATCATTGAATTGAGTGACACAACATACAACAATGGTGAAACCACTTAAGTTTTAGTGCCTCTGACGCACGAGGTATGCAGTGCTATTCACACGAGCTGCCTCCTTGGGAAAATTCCGGTACGATAACTTCCATCCTGCTCAAAGTCTCTATCAGTGCTTCACATACGGATTTGTCTATGACCTATGCCCCTGTCCCAGCATTAGAATCCCGCGACGCGATCGCTGCAAGCCCACTCCAGAACACAACCCCAGATCCCATCTGGCCTAACTTGCTACAACAACTACTAGATAGACAGTCCCTATCCCGTATTCAAGCAGCAGAACTGATGCAGGGATGGTTAACTGAGGCAATTCCACCCGTGCTGTCGGGGGCGATTCTAGCAGCTCTTCAAACAAAAGGGGTGTCATCTGATGAACTAGCTGGAATGGCTCAAGTCCTACAGTCTCAATCCTTCCCCCTTGGGACAACCCACCTAGTCGCCCCTACTCCCCTCATTGACACTTGTGGTACTGGCGGGGACGGAGCTGCAACTTTTAATATCTCCACAGCAGTTGCCTTTGTAGCAGCAGCAGCTGGTGTGCCAGTCGCTAAGCATGGCAATCGTTCCGCCTCTAGTCGTGTCGGATCGGCTGATGTGTTGGAAGCCCTAGGAGTAAACCTTAGCGCTACTGCCGCTCACGTGCAGGCAGCCCTCCAAGAGGTAGGCATCACTTTTCTATTTGCTGTTGGTTGGCACCCAGCACTCAAGGTAGTTGCACCACTACGAAGGACATTAAAGGTGCGGACGGTGTTTAATTTACTCGGACCATTAGTAAATCCGTTACGTCCAACCGGACAAGTGATTGGGGTGTCTGATTCGCTGCTAACAGAAGCGATCGCCTCTGCTCTACACCAGTTGGGTACACAGCAAGCGATCGTTCTCCATGGACGAGAGGGACTAGACGAGGCTGGGTTAGCTGATTCTACTGACTTGGCAATATTGTCAGAGGGTCAGATAAAGCTAACCACTCTGGATCCTCACCAGTTAGGTTTGATACCAGCTCCAACAGCGGCACTTAGAGGTGGAGATGTGCAGGCGAATGCTGAGATTCTTAAGGCAGTACTTCAAGGCAATGGAACACAGGCACAACAGGATGTGGTGGCTTTGAACGCAGGATTGGCACTTCAGGTTGGAGGCGTGATTCCGCTTGAGGCGCATCTGGATGGTTTTTCTCTGGCTAAGGATATCCTGAGTAGTGGTGCTGCCTGGTCAAAACTAGAGCAACTGGTGCAGTTTCTTCACGAAGATTGAACGTTAACCTTGTTGAACGCGAAATTCAACCACGTCTCGCCTGATAATAACATCGTAACCGCCGAAGAAGTTTTGTCCCAGAAGTGGAACTGCTCCAACTGAAACCACAGGATCTTTAAGTACAGCACCGTCTATTTCAATAGAATTCACATGGCCCGTCGGGAATTCAACAACGTCGCCACTAGCAACATGTGCTTTTTCCACACCGTCTGGAACTAATCCAAGTGCATCTGCCATTTTTGGGGTGATTGTTGTCTGAGTTGCTCCAGTATCTAAAAGCATCTCGAACTTTTGTCCACCATTAAAAGTCACGTCAATCACTGGTGTTCCGCCAACGCGGCGTTTAATCTTAGCTTGAAACACCCCTGAAGGCTTCAATGTTCTTCCAGATGTGCCGCCGCACAATTGGGTTAAGTTTATAACTTTGCCTGACGAGTTGACCATGAAGCAGGTATCCGCCTCCTGCGCGATCGCGGCAGTGTGGACTAAGGTTACTCCTGTAATGGAAATTAGCACTGCCATAAATTGTTTCATCAGCTTTTTCATCGGGGACGAAATTCCACTACATCTCGTTTGATTGTGACGTCATAGTTACTAAAGAAGTCATGTCCCAGTAGTCCAGTTTCTAGTTCTGGTCCAGCGATCGCCACAGGGACATTTTTAATGACCGCCCCACCAACTTCAATGGATTCAACATAGGCAATGGTGAATTCTACAGCCCTGGCACTGGCTGTGTTTGCCTTAGCTTTACCTACTGGCACCACGCTCAAAGCATCTGCCATTTGCTGGGTAATGACTGTACCACTGGCTCCAGTATCCACGATCATTTCAAATTGATGAGTACTGTTAAAGGTCACATCAATGACTGGCGTCCCACCCGCTCGGCGTTTAATTGGAACTTGGAACACTCCTGGACTTGATGTTGGTGGCGTGTCAACGTTGTCTAGGACAGTCCCCGAATCGGGCGCTGGCGCTGGGACAGCAGCCACTACATCGCCGCGATCACCCCCCGTAGATTGGGCCTGCTGCTTGGCATAAGCCATATTCTGCTGGTATTCTGCAATTTTGGTTCGAGCAAGCGCTGTGTAAGGACTGGATGCTGGCACAGCTTTCATCAGTGCGAGGGCATCAGCCCACTGGCCCACCACAGCATTCCAATCATCTGACGATTGGGC
>CAXUIV010000105.1:0-2112 GCA_964250875.1 uncultured bacterium | reverse complement strand
CGAGGGCATCAGCCCACTGGCCCACCACAGCATTCCAATCATCTGACGATTGGGCCGATTGGCTAATAATAGAAGCACTAGAGGCTTTGTCTAGCGCCAGGGCGTAGGAGTTAGATTGACTTGAGACGGGTGCTGCTTTCTTTGGCTTCGATTTCGCTGCCGGTGTAATACTGGGCAAGTTTCCGGGCAAGTTTCTCGTAGCGACGGGCTGAGTGTCACCAAAGGTAGTGGGTTTACTAATGCTACAGGAGACACTAATAAAGAC
This sequence comes from uncultured bacterium, assembly GCA_964250875.1. Taxonomy (GTDB): domain Bacteria; phylum Cyanobacteriota; class Cyanobacteriia; order Cyanobacteriales; family Chroococcidiopsidaceae; genus CAXUIV01. Next base: position 1,847 of record CAXUIV010000105.1, on the reverse strand, counting down.
TAATGTCGTTGATAGAAAAATTAGTGCTGTGCCAGATTGAGTAAGCTTAAGCATAATTGCCTTGGAAGTACTGGGAGAAGTTCTAAATCTCCAAGTTTGTAAAGATTTAATACGTTTTATTTAGTTATTTGGCTTACACTGTGGTTTGTTTTACACCAAGGTTATTGACTCATCCCACGCCCATAGGCGATGGATCAAGCAAGCGTTAGTTATCAGTAATACAAACAACCAACAACTAATAACTGACAACAAAGAACTGACTACCCGCTACCATAACACTGCCAAACACAACGTAGAATCAGGGTAATCTCGGAGCCTGATGGGGAATGGAGTTGGCGATTCAGCAGTTTTTGTTTAACTGGGAGGCGTAGGTTTTCAGATGCCCTGACAGGACGTTTTGCAGAGAACTATAAAGGCGAGCATTGGAAACATGAATGAACACACAGAGAAAATTCAGTCGTTGGACTTGACTCAGAGTATGAGTGAAGCGTCGAATTTTCAAGAGGCACTCGCGATCGCTCTTGGTAAAGTTGGCGAAGTCAGCGACTGGGATTACGGTGAAGCTTGGATACCTTCTCAGGAGGGTACAGTTCTAGAACTTAGCCCAGCCTGGTATAGGAACACAAACAGAAACAGTGCCTGGTTGCTTGCTGTAGAGCAATTTCGGCACTGTAGTGAGGGGTTTATCTTTCCCCCAGCCATTGGCTTGCCGGGACGAGTTTGGTTATCCCAGCAACCAGAATGGCTTTATGATGCTTCAGCTGAGTCAGAAACCTATTTTCTGCGCAATCAAATTGCTAGAGCCTTCGGCATCAGAGCTGGGTTTGGTGTTCCGGTTGTTGTTAATCATCAAGTACTGGCGGTTCTCATCTTTTTCATGTCGCAAGCTCAAGGGGAAGATCAACAACGAGCCAGAATTGCCCAAGCCGCAGCCACACAATTAGGTCTAGGTCTAGCGAGCGCGACGGCACAATCAGGAACCAAATAAATGGGCGGGAACAAAGCTAGGCATGTTACAGAATCTAAACTGCCACTTCTCACCGATGCCCTATGCCCTATGCCCTATGCCCCATGCCCCATGCCCAACATAAACAAGTCATCGTTCACTTTCACCAATCTATTTATCTAGTTTCCTGGCTGAGGCTGCTCTTGCCGATTTTGCCTCATTTGCTCTAGCTGCTGCCGCTGAGTGTCACTTAGAACAGAGTTCATTTGGTCTCTGGATGACTTCATAATTTGCTGGATCTGGTTTCTTTGATCTTGGCTAAGATTCAGATTAGCAAATGGATTGTGCCGCCCACCGTGCGACCGTGGAGCAGAATTTGAGCCATCTTGCATTCCATGCTGATGGTTCTGCATAGCTGCTTTGTACTGCTGCAACTGGTCTGGTGTGAGAACACCCTCAATTTGTTGACGAGTCTGCTGTTGAATCTGCATCATCTGGGATTTTTGATCTTGGGTCAGGTTCAAACGTCCCATTGGACCTCGCCCTGCTCCTGGCATCTCTTGCGCTACTAACAGTCGTCCAGGTGCAGCAGGTGCAGCTTTTACGACCAAGGGTGCGGCGGCAAAAGCTAGCGCGATCGCTCCAGTTAACATCGGTACAAATTTGAGTTTCATTGTGAGCCTGGTTACAAATTCTTTCTGTTGGACGTCTTCATCATAGGTACTCTTACTTCTTCTCAACATGAGGCGCAGGTCACGACTGAACTCGTGACTTTTGTCACAGCTTATTTCTGATGAGTGGAGCAACAAACAACCCCACGTAGTTAAGGCAATGGATGCTTAGCTTCGATTCAGGTAAGAACTGCGCGCTCAAGCAGACTTCTCGTGTCGCACCTTGTAGA
>CAXUIV010000104.1:0-10642 GCA_964250875.1 uncultured bacterium | reverse complement strand
GTGAAAGTCCAAATCAAAAAGCTTTTGATTATGAACAAAGAACGATTCTTCCCAAAACTGGAGCTTTGAGCTAAAGACATCTTTTCTCTCCTAAAGGTAATGAAAAATTAAATTCAGTAAAATTCCGGTTGACTAGTCCAAGCTAGTGCATCAATTAAAAATTAGTATATAGAGGTCAAATCATAAAATGATCTTTTGTTCAATAAACTTTACAGTCGGGAGGCTTTACTTATGAAAATAAGGCTTAGATGACGCCAAGCAGACTACCTTAGCTTAAAGTCTATCCTTAGGCATAGAAAGTAAAAATCTTTCCCGGAGCGGGTTTTAGTGATTGCTGTAGACAAACCTGCTAAACATCTTTGTCAACAAGAATTGTAAAAGCTCACCAACGAAATTGTTACTTAATACTTCTTATAACTTTTCTAATTCATTCTCATTATTCATTAGCCCCTTTTCTTCATCAGCCCGGTACTATCTTGCTAATTGGGTTGTGGCTAGATTAAAGAGACACGATTTACTTCATTAACCTTCATATTGCAATGTGGCCAGTCGTCAAAGTCTGATTGAAATCACTAGAGACAGCACGTTTTGTACTATTGCCTCATGCCTTCATATAGCTGTTAGCAAGTGCAGCACCAGGGGAATACTAAAGCTAGAGAAGGATAGATGTTCATCAGCCAAATCTGGTACGGAGCTAAACCTTTATTACTTCTCGGCACTTCTCGGCACTTCTTGGCACTGACATAACCTTCGCCTAACAGTTGTAGACACATGACAGAATCTCAACGTCCGCCGCTTCCTCCCCCTCCCTCACGACGTCCCCCTATGCCACCTCCAGGACAGCTACCTCTTAGTAGGACTGCAACAGCTGCCACTCAGCAGCAGTCGCAAACATTGGAAATGCCCGCCGCAGCGGCTAGAACCCCTCACGCCGTTAATGCACCTCCTGTACCGCCGCCACCAGCGTCAGCTTCTGGTCATCGTGTGACCCCACAAGTACATAGTCCTGTCAATGCCCAGGCCATCAGTGAAACACCAACTTTAGAACAATTGGTGAGAGAGGCCCATGACAAAGGAATTTCCGACCTGCACTTGGGTGTTGGCGAAACCCCCCGCTTCCGTGAACGGGGTAAGATGATCGTCACAGATTATCCGCGAACGGACGAAGCGACGTTTTTCAGCTGGCTGAGAGAAATTCTTACCAACGAGCAGATAGAACAATTTAAAGACAAGCTGGAATATGACGGGGCGACGCAGTATGAAGGACTGGTGCGGGTGCGGATTAACATCTTTGTCTCCCTCAAAGGTCCAGCTATGGTGCTGCGGCTGATTCCGCTGAAAATTCTGACGATGGAGCAACTGAATCTGCCACCAGTGTTTCGGGATTTGTGTCACTACCACAAGGGTCTAATTTTGGTGACGGGACCGACTGGTTCTGGTAAGTCTACAACGATGGCCGCAATGATTGACTACATCAATAAAGAGATGCCAAAGCACGTCATCTCAATCGAGGATCCGGTCGAATTCGTGCATGAAAGCCGTCAATCGCTGATCAAGCAGCGAGAAGTGGGCATTCATACTCAAAAGTTTGACAACGCGTTGAAGGCATCGCTGCGGGAAGACCCTGACATTATTCTGATTGGAGAGATGCGCGATCGCGAAACCGTCAATACGTCCCTTAAAGCTGCCCAGACTGGTCACCTGGTGTTTGGCACTCTGCACACGAATAGTGCTGTCAAAACCATCGAGCGGATTCTCAATCTGTATAATCCAGAAGAGCAAGGACCGATGCGAATTCAGGTGGCTGAATCCCTAGTTGCTGTCGTTGCTCAGGGGCTGGTACGCACCACTGACGGGAAGCGGGCGGCGATCCACGAAATTTTGATCAACACCGACGCGGTTAAGGACTACATTATTCGCAATGAGGTGGAGGAAATTGAGGGAATGATTCCCCGCTGTAATTTTGAGGGAATGTGTACGATGAACCAGTCGCTCTACAAACTCTATGAAGAAGGACGAATCACGGAAGAAACAGCCCTAGAGTCGTCACCCAAGCCGAACGAGATGGCGCAAACGCTGCGCGGTCGGGTTTAAGAGGGGAAGGGGGAAAGGGAAATGGGGAGAGTTGCCTACTCTGTCATTCTTCAACTCAAAACTCAAAACTACTCCCCATGCCCTATTACGACGGGGTACAGACATCTGGAGTACATAACCCAGGAAAATGTAGTGTTGTCACTTCTAAAGTGTCTAAATCTACACACCGGATGGCGTGGTTGTTGGTGTCAGCGATGTAGAGGTGAGAATTGACTGCACTGAGACCGGAGGGTTCTGAGAAGCGAGTGTTGACTCCCTGACCGTCTTGGTGGCCCAGTGTCCCTCCCAGTACAGTTTGGCAGCTGCCAGTATGGGGGTCAACTCGCTTGATTTTGTGATTATAGGTATCGGCAACCCAGAGGTAATCCTGAGCATATTCTATTCCTAAACAGTGCTGTAGCCGGACATCTAACCCGTTGCCATCAATATCCCCAAAGCCAAACAAATCGCCGCTGCCGCAGATCGTTCGTACTTGGGTCTGCTCACCTAGACCGACGCCGCGAACTGAGCTAGCTTCACTATCAGCAATGTACAGTTCACGTCCATCAGTCGAGATGCCGCTTGGTTGAGCAAAGGCTGCCGTCGGAATTGGGCCATCAATGCAGGCTTCTATGCCAGTGCCAGCGTATGTTTGAACAATGCCGGTTTCTAGCTGCATCTGCCAAATTTGATGCGGTCCAGCCATAGCAATGAAAAGGCGATCGCCTACCTTCTCTAGATCCCAAGGAGAATTCAGCGCTGTTTCTCTCATGCCGCCGTGAGGGTAGATGTTGTGGCTTTGCTCTCCTGTTCCCGCTATCGTTAACACTATTTGTTGCTTTATGTCGATCTGTCGTAGGGCATGGTTTTCAGTATCAGCAACGTAGAGCAGTTGGTTTTCTGGATCAAATGCCATTCCTTGCGGAGAGGAAAACTCTGCTGTCGTAAATGAACCGTCCGTCAAACCTGCTCTACTACTGCCAATCAGATGCAGAATTTCTCCTTTTAAAGTACTAACAACGATTCGGTGATGACCAGAGTCAGCGATGAACAGCCGATCTGAGGTAGCTAAAACCTTTCCCGGAAAAGCTAGAGGCGTGAAGGTTTGCTGTTTCTTTAATTTGATGCTCGGTTTTTGAAAACTGGTTGTACTTTTCTCTATATGTTTCTGAATCAGTTGTTGTATGAGCTGGTCTAAAGCGTCCCGATGACCCTCACCAGATACAGTGGCGACCACGTAGCCTTCTGGATCGATGACGACCAAAGTCGGCCAAGCACGAACAGTGTACTGGTGCCAAACCTTGAAGTCACTGTCAACCAGGACCGGATGCTCAATGTTGTAGCGAAGAATTGCCTGACGGACGTTCTCGGTTTCCTTTTCATTGTCAAATTTGGCAGAGTGAACGCCGATGACCGTGAGACTATCTCTATACTTCTGTTCTAAGTATTTCAATTCCGACAGGACATGTACGCAGTTGATGCAGCAGTAAGTCCAGAAGTCTAGGATGACGATCCCTTTGAGTTGCCGAATAGACAAGGGCTGAGCGGTATTGAGCCAAGGTTGATTTTGGGGCAGTTCTGGCGCTCTCACGCGGGGCGTCATGGTAGTCTCCTGGACGAGTAGACTGCAACCTCTATGGAGACGTTGCATGCAACGTCTCTACACACCGGAAATTTAAGACGGCTTTAACAGTTCTTTCACGTCTAAATTGGGTTCTGGCGTTACTGGTTTTGGCGATGATAAAAACTCTCTCAGAGTTTTTGGCTGCTCAGATGCTTTCAGCACATCTTTCTGCTCGCCATCTGGCTTCGGCTGCTCCAAGCCTGATAATTTTTCTGGCTCTATTTGCTGTAGTGGCTCTACAGAGGACTTGGGACTGGGGATGACTGGTATTTCCGGTTGCGGTACTGCTTCGGGAACCTTTACTTCTGGTGCCGGTGCTTCAATAATTTCTGGCAGCGGCAATTTTGGCTCTGGTTGAGTTGGTTCAACTGGTGCAACGCTGGGTGCTACTAAAGGTTGTGTTTCTATTTTGCTCTCCTGTTGAGGAGTATTTGATGGCTCTGAGGGAGGCTCAAGAATTTCTGGTGGCGCGGGTGGCGAGCTGGGTGATGGAGAAACATCTAGACGCTGGCGGCGGTTGAAAAATCCGCCACTTTGTGCTGACTGTTCGGGCTTCACCTCCGGTTTAGAAGGATCTGCTGTTGGAGTTGTTTGCTGTGGCAGTGGAGATGGTTCTACTGCTTCTGGTAGCGGGGTGAGCAGTGCTGGAGGCTCAACTGCCTCTGGTGCAGTTGAAGGCGTAGGGGCGGGCTTGGCAGCTGGGCGACGGAAGCGATTGAAGAAGCCACCGCGTTGTTTTGGCTCCTCTGACTGCTTTAAGTCATTTTGCTTTATCTCATCTGGTTTGACTTCAGCCTGAGGTTCTTCCTCCTGAAGGGCTGGTGTTTTTTCGGCCTTTTCTTTAACCTCAGAAGTGGGTGGCAGCGTCTCGCTAGGAGCAGGAGTAGGTGACGGGCTGAGCGTTGGTGTGGGTACCAGTACAGGAGTAGGAGCAGGAACTTCTTCAGCAGTGTAGTTAGGATCTACAATTTTGCGAGCTTCAGACGCTGAAATTTCACCCCGCACCAGCTTGGATAAAGTGTCTTTTCCTTTAGGCTCGTAGGTGATCAGCCGTGCTGTGTTGTTAAAGACGTTCTTGACAGGATTGCCCTTTTCATCTATGAACTCCAACTGCACCCAGTTTTTCCCTGGTTTGAAGCCTTTGAGATAAAGTGGTTCCCATCGATCCACAACAAAGCTGTTGCCGTTAACCGTGCAGCGAACTCGCCAATCAGCAATGTCGTCTTTCGGATCTTCTTGAGCAACGAGATGGAGCGGCGCGTTGGTGAGGTAGAAGTCTAGCAGGATCGGCTCTGCCCCGTAGCTGCCTTTGGGACGGCTGTAGGTTAAGAGTGGCTGGGCTGGGTCGGGGTTGTTGTCCTGAGTTTTGGTAAAAACATGAAATGTTGTTTGAGCGTAGGCTCCCTCATTTTTGAAGCTCTCATGCCAGGGACGGGAGGCAAAGACACGTAGGCTGTGGGTACCAGGAGGTAAGTCAGGTAAGACTAAAGGTTCTTTGACGTCATACACAGCTATGTAGGGCTGGTTATCCAAAATGACGTGTAGATGAGGACCCAGATCCAGTTCTTGGTCTTTGAAAATAGGTAAGTCCTGAACCTGAAGTTTTACCTTGACCGTATCATCCTGAAGCACCTCATCAGGTTGGGGACTGAGAATCGCTACCTGGGGTTGGTGAATTTCCAGTATTTGACGCAGTTCTTGAATGACTGGCGGCGGCGAGACTTCTGAAACGTTTCCTGCGGGTTTAGCAGGACTGGTACCACGCGGCACTGTCTGGGTGACAGCGCGATCGCCACAACTTGCCAAACTCAAGCTTAGAGCCACTACTAGTAGAGACGCGATGATTCCTTTGACAACTTTCTGCCACCTATCTATGCCAACCACTTAGCCACACTCCTAAGGTACCAACGTTCAACTTTACCGAAGTTATTCCTCCGGAACTATAGCTCAAAAGTTTGAACCTGCGGGAAGTGGAGCGTGGGGACAAATGCCATTTTGGATTCTAAAACGCATGAGCATGATCCAACTCTAGAAATTTAGATTTCTCCTGTGTAAAGCAAAACGTTACAAAGAGGCAGCGGGATCATCGCCAATAGAAGTTTTGCACATCGTTTAGTTTTGTAAATTATTTGAGAATCCTCTTGACTTTTTAACAAGGAGTTTGAAACTTAAAAGCCAGAGACAGATAGCCATACGGCGATTTTGAATTATTGTTAACAAACTCTCAAGGTTGCCCGATCTAAGACTCTATAATTCACAAAAGAAAGCAACTCCCATCGGTAGTCTTCATAGCTAGCTCCAGCCGGATTCTGGGGAAGCGATTGTGGATTGCATTAGGCCAAAGACGACTGGTGGGTTTGATAATTCCTCATTCCTGTTCAAAGAGGGGAGTCTGAATGACGATAAGTCCTCCGGAGCGAGAGGAAAAAAAGGTAAGAGTTGTAGTTGATAAGGACCCAGTTCCAACTTCATTTGAGAAGTGGGGCAATCCAGGCCATTTCGACCGCACTCTCGCTAGAGGTCCCAAAACCACCACTTGGATTTGGAACCTGCACGCCCTCGCCCACGATTTTGATACTCAAACTAGCGACCTAGAAGACGTATCCCGCAAGATCTTCGCAGCTCACTTTGGCCAACTGGCCGTGATCTTCATTTGGCTGAGCGGGATGCTGTTCCATGGCGCTCGCTTTTCAAATTACGAAGCTTGGCTAAGTGACCCCCTGAACATCAAACCCAGCGCTCAAGTCGTTTGGCCAATTGTTGGTCAAGAGATTTTAAACGCTGACGTTGGTGGGGGCTTCCACGGCATTCAAATTACATCTGGCTTTTTCCAGATTTGGCGTGCGTGGGGATTTACAAATTCATTCCAGCTCTACTGCACCGCTATCGGCGGTCTAGTAATGGCGGCATTGATGCTGTTTGCAGGCTGGTTCCACTACCACAAACGGGCACCTAAGTTGGAATGGTTCCAGAATGTGGAGTCGATGCTGAATCACCACTTGTCTGGACTGTTTGGGTTGGGTTCATTGGCTTGGGCTGGACACCTGATTCACGTGTCTTCACCCATCAACAAGCTGATGGATGCGGGAGTCGCTATTAAAGACATTCCGCTACCTCACGAGTACATCTTGAACCGCGACTTGATGGCTGAGCTGTTCCCCAGCTTCTCCAAAGGGCTGCTGCCGTTCTGGACGCTCAACTGGGGTCAGTATGCTGACTTCCTCACATTCAAAGGCGGTCTGAACCCAACAACAGGTGGCCTGTGGATGACGGATATCGCTCATCACCACCTGGCGATCGCGGTGATCTTCATCATCGCCGGTCACATGTACCGTACCAACTGGGGTATTGGTCACAGCATTAAAGAGATTCTAGAGAACCACAAAGGCCCCTTTACAGGTACAGGCCACAAGGGGATCTACGAAAACCTCACAACCTCCTGGCATGCTCAGCTAGCAGTCAACCTGGCATCAGCTGGCTCGATCACAATCCTCGTAGCGCATCACATGTACGCGATGCCACCGTATCCGTACTTGGCGACTGACTATGCGACTGCCCTCTCAATCTTCACCCACCACATGTGGATTGGGGGCTTCCTGATCGTTGGTGGCGCTGCTCACGCTGCCATCTTCATGGTGCGGGATTACGACCCAGTCGTGAACCAGAACAACGTGGTTGACCGAGTGATCCGTCACCGGGATGCCATTATTTCCCACCTGAACTGGGTGTGCATGTTCCTAGGCTTCCACAGCTTCGGTCTGTACATTCACAACGACACCATGCAGGCTTTGGGTCGTCCCCAAGACATGTTCTCGGATACGGCGATTCAGCTACAGCCTGTGTTTGCTCAGTGGGTGCAAAATCTCCACACGATCGCACCGGGTACAACAGCCCCCAATGCGCTGGAACCCGTTAGCTATGCCTTCGGTGGTGGAATTGTTGCAGTTGGCGGCAAGATCGCAATGATGCCGATTGCCCTGGGTACGGCAGACTTCTTGGTCCACCATATCCACGCCTTCACGATCCACGTCACAGTGTTGATTCTGTTGAAGGGTGTGCTATTTGCCCGTAGCTCTCGTCTGATTCCAGACAAGGCCAATCTGGGCTTCCGCTTCCCTTGCGACGGTCCTGGTCGTGGCGGTACCTGCCAAGTTTCTGGTTGGGACCATGTGTTCTTGGGTTTATTCTGGATGTATAACTGCATATCGGTTGTGATTTTCCACTTCAGTTGGAAGATGCAGTCCGATGTGTGGGGAACGATTGACCCAGACGGCACCATCTCTCATATCACTGGCGGTAACTTTGCTCAAAGCGCCGTCAATATCAACGGTTGGCTGCGTGATTTCTTGTGGGCACAGGCCGCTCAAGTGATTCAGTCCTATGGTTCAGCGCTGTCGGCTTACGGTCTGCTGTTCCTAGGTGCGCATTTTGTTTGGGCCTTCAGCTTAATGTTCCTGTTTAGTGGTCGTGGCTACTGGCAGGAGTTAATTGAGTCCATCGTTTGGGCTCACAATAAGCTGAACGTTGCACCATCAATTCAGCCCCGCGCTCTGAGCATCATTCAGGGTCGGGCTGTGGGAGTAGCTCACTACCTCTTAGGAGGAATTGTTACTACCTGGGCGTTCTTCGAAGCGCGAATTCTCTCGGTAGGTTAGTACTCAGCCGTCTGCTATCAGCTGTCAGCGGAAAACTGATGGCTGATAGCTAAATGAAGGATTTAGTAAAATACATGGCAACTAAATTTCCCAAATTTAGTCAGGACCTCGCTCAAGATCCGACTACACGTCGGCTGTGGTACGGGATTGCTACGGCCCACGACTTTGAAAGCCACGATGGCATGACAGAAGAGAATCTTTATCAGAAGCTCTTCGCTACCCACTTCGGTCATTTGGCAATCATTTTCCTGTGGACCTCTAGCCTCCTGTTCCACGTTGCCTGGCAAGGTAACTTTGAACAGTGGATCAAAGACCCGCTCAATGTCCGTCCCATCGCCCATGCGATTTGGGATCCTCACTTTGGTAAACCGGCGATTGAAGCGTTTACCCAAGCTGGCGCATCTTATCCGGTTAACATCGCTTACTCTGGTGTCTACCACTGGTGGTACACCATTGGGATGCGGACCAACACCGAGCTGTATTCAGGCTCAGTATTCCTGCTGGTGCTATCAGCGATCTTCCTATTCGCTGGTTGGCTGCACCTTCAGCCCAAGTTCCGTCCCAGCCTGTCCTGGTTTAAGAGTGCTGAGCCACGGCTGAACCACCACCTGGCAGGTTTGTTTGGAGTTAGCTCACTCGCTTGGACCGGCCACTTGGTTCACGTTGCTATCCCTGAATCTCGTGGTCAGCACGTAGGTTGGGATAACTTCCTGACCACTCTGCCGCACCCAGCAGGACTAGGGCCATTCTTCACTGGCAATTGGGGTGTATACGCCCAAGACCCAGACACTGCCCAGCATGTGTTTAGCACATCTCAAGGTTCGGGAACCGCTATTCTCACCTTCTTGGGTGGCTTCCATCCGCAAACTCAGTCCTTGTGGCTGACGGATATGGCCCACCACCACCTGGCGATCGCAGTGATCTTCATCATTGCTGGTCACATGTACCGGACTAACTTCGGCATTGGTCACAGCATCAAAGAAATGCTGAACGCCAAGAATTTCTTTGGCACCAAGACAGAAGGTCAGTTCAACCTGCCTCACCAAGGTTTGTACGACACAATCAACAACTCCCTACACTTCCAGTTGTCTCTGGCACTGGCAGCTCTAGGAACAATCACCTCCTTAGTGGCGCAGCACATGTACGCGATGCCCCCCTACGCTTTCATGGGGCAGGACTTCACAACACAGGCGGCGCTCTACACGCACCACCAGTACATCGCTGGCTTCTTAATGGTGGGAGCATTTGCTCACGCTGGTATTTTCTGGGTCCGTGACTACGACCCAGAGCAAAACAAGGGCAACGTGTTAGACCGGGTACTAAAGCACAAAGAGGCGATCATCTCGCACCTGAGCTGGGTGTCGCTGTTCTTGGGTTTCCATACTCTTGGTCTATACGTTCACAACGATGTGATGCAAGCCTTTGGCACTCCTGAGAAGCAGATCCTAATTGAGCCAGTGTTTGCTCAGTTTGTTCAGGCTTCTCACGGTAAAGTGCTATACGGGTTAAGCACCCTGTTGTCTAATCCAGATAGTATTGCGTCAACTGCCGGTGCAGCTTGGCTACCAGGCTGGCTAGATGCAATTAACACTGGTACCAACTCTCTGTTCTTGACAATCGGTCCTGGTGATTTCCTTGTTCACCATGCGTTTGCGCTGGGTATTCACACAACCGTCTTGATCTTGGTCAAGGGTGCGTTGGATGCTCGCGGTTCCAAGCTGATGCCGGATAAAAAAGACTTCGGCTATGCCTTCGCTTGCGACGGTCCAGGTCGGGGCGGCACCTGTGATATCTCTGCTTGGGATTCTTTCTACCTCGCTATGTTCTGGATGCTGAACACCATTGGTTGGGTCACCTTCTACTGGCACTGGAAGCATTTAGGCATCTGGCAAGGCAACGTCGCTCAGTTTAACGAGTCATCAACCTATCTGATGGGCTGGCTGCGCGACTATCTCTGGCTGTACTCAGCTCAGCTCATTAACGGATATAACCCCTACGGCATGAATAACCTGTCGGTCTGGGCCTGGATGTTCCTATTCGGACACCTAGTTTGGGCTACCGGCTTCATGTTCCTAATCTCCTGGAGGGGTTACTGGCAAGAGCTGATCGAAACTCTAGTTTGGGCACACGAGCGCACTCCGCTGGCGAACCTCGTTCGCTGGAAGGACAAGCCGGTTGCTATGTCTATCGTTCAAGGTCGTTTGGTTGGTCTAGCTCACTTCACGGTTGGCTACGTCTTGACCTACGCAGCGTTCTTGATTGCCTCGACTGCTGGTAAGTTTGGCTAAGC
>CAXUIV010000103.1:7232-10642 GCA_964250875.1 uncultured bacterium | reverse complement strand
ACCAGTCTTCAAGCCGATCGGCAATCTGTTCTGGTGTACCCGCAATCTGCCAATGCCCCCGCGTCCCAGCGATCGCCAAGTACACCCGGCATAATCTTGAGATTGTCGGGAGAGCGCCCGTACTTCGTCAATCTCCCCTTCACATCCGCATAGAACGCTTGTGCTTCTGCTAGGGTCTGCTGCGCGGTGAAGATGACCTCTGCTGTCTGCGCGGCAAGCTCCTTACCGTGTTCGGACGACCCAGCCTGAATGATGACCAGGTATCCTTGCGGCGGACAAGCGACGTTAAGCGGTCCGCGCACTGAAAAATGCTTGCCTTTGTGGTTGGGAATGTGCAGCTTGTCCAGTGGTGAGTGAACGATGGCGCTATGATTGAGATGCTGTAGACGCAGTCAGCGATGCTACGCGAGCAGTAGAGAGCAAGTTATGAACGAAGTATATTTGGCAGATTTCAATTCGTGGATTGACCAAACAGCCCACCTATTGCGGGAGCGTCGCTGGCATGAGATTGACGTAGAGCATCTGATTGAAGAGGTCGAAGACTTGGGTAAGAGTGAGCGGCGGGGGATTGCTAGTCAACTCACTCGCCTTCTGCTACATATACTTAAGTGGCAATATCAACCCCAACGGCGCTCAGACAGTTGGCTAGATTCCATCACTGATGCACGCACTCAGATTGAATTAGCCCTTGAAGATAGTCCTAGTCTGAGGAACTATCCCGCAGAGCAACTTGAAGAGAGTTATCAACGCGCACGCCGCCAAGCATCTAAGCAAACTCATATGCAGATGTCAGCGTTTCCAGAAGGGTGCCCCTATGCTCCGGAGTTGGTATTAGACGAAGATTGGCTGCCAGAAGAGAGTCAGTAATCGGCTACCAACGACTCGATGTTGGAGTCATGATTACCACAATTGTCGTGCTAGTTGCGCCGGTGCAGCTCATTCAGTTTTTGGGACAGAAGCTGAGGCACACGCAGTGCTAGAAGAAATTATTGCTCAAGCAGATGTAAAAGCGGTTCATGGGTTTAGGGAAGCCGTGAAAAATGCTGGAGCCTCAACTTCCGAACGGCAGGAATGTGGGCTAATTCTAATTTCTCAGATTTGGTACAGTACAACGATGGTTTTAAAACTGGAATCATTGGCACCAAGGAGCAAGTGGTTGATCGCATCCGCCAGTACTACGAAGTCGGAGTAGATTTGTTCTTGTTGGGATTTCTGCACTACAGCGATGACCTCCCAGCCTTTGGTCGAGAGGTCATTCCATTGGTGCGGCAGTTAGAAGCCCATCGTCCGACTGAAGAATTGGTGGTTGCATAGCGAGATTTTGACCGTGGAAGGAGTCATTTGCTGCTTCCACTTATACCCGTTAGATGTACATGGCAAAGTAATCATTGTAGATCTCAGTATTTGCAGACAACATTTGTTCTAGTTTCTCACGATCGTCACTTACAGTAGAATTCATGACGGTATCCAAACTGGCTTGAGGAATAAAGTCACCACAGTACTCATTTGCAGGCACCGCTTCTTTCATCTTTTTGGGATAGTCTAAACCCAAATGGCTCATCAGAGTCACGAACTGCTCACGGGTACGATCGACAAATCTGGGATTCAAGCGTTTTTCTTCGCCAATGGTTGAAACTGTGCGCCCCTTATTGTACAGCGTCGAAACAGTGCCAATGGCATCCAGTACCGCACCGTTAGAGGTTGTATCTAGTCCCAAACCGAGTTGATTCGGGCGGATTAACCCCTGAGAGCGCAAACTGGCAATCAGAGGCTGAGACGATCGACGATAATCAACCTCTACTCCCGTGCAAGCGATCGCCCGACTGACGCTCAGAACAGTGTTCGTTTTGGTTTGGCGATATTCAGCAAATGACAATCAACGTCTGTACTGTAGGCAACGCCTTTACCAATGTCGTGCTTGCTCTCAATCAGTTTAACGATCAAGGGTCTGGTTGCAGTCTTCAATAGATTGGCAGCTACCAGAGAACCACTAAAGCCACTGCCCACGATCGCGATCGTGGTTGAGATGTTCGAGGTTAAATGATGAGCCATAAGTATTTGAAGAAGAGCTAAGTATCGATCTGACGCATTGCAGCTGTTGAAAATGCTGCTCTCCTTGAAAATTACAGTTTATCAGTAAATGAATCGTAGTATCTGTTACGGATTGCTTTACATGAGCATGGGATCTGGGAAATCTTCTCATTCCCGATCCCTCTAAGGTTAGCGTTCCACTTCAAGCTAGTAGCCTCAAATTGTATTGCGTTTCACTTGAATTCCCCTGATTCATGCAATACCATACTCTAAACTATGGTAAATCGGTCGATCCACCGGAGCTTTTAGCGACTGAGGCGATCGCGACCGATGAATCAGAGAAGGAAGTTGCTTTGACAGTTCCTGAACAACAATGACAGAACCACGTTACGGAATTTGGGCACCCGTAGGCGGAAACTTTGGTCCCCTCGACACCACCGAAGAACCGATTGATGCCAGTTTTGAACGCACTAAACAGCTAGTGCTGCAAGCGGAGCAACTGGGATTTGTCACGACCCTGGTAGCTCAGCACCTCGCGAATCCTCGTGGCTTAGAACTAGACCAGCTTGAAACCTGGACTGCCTCCGCTGCCTTAGCAGCCCTCACCGAACGAATTGAAATCATTGCTGCTGTCAAACCCCTGCTGTTTCATCCTGCCGTTCTGGCAAAAATGGCGCTGGGCATCGACGAAATCAGTCAGGGCCGATTCGCTATTAACCTCATCAGCGCCTGGTTCCGTCCTGAAATGGAGCGGATCGATATTCCTTTTCCACCCCACGACGATCGCTACCGCTATTCGGGTGAATGGCTGCGCGTTGTCAGAGCGCTCTGGAGCGGAGAGCGGGTGAACTTTGAAGGCGAGTATTTCAAAATCCAGGATTTACAGTGTCGTCCCGTGGGGCGATCGCATCCTCCAATCTATCTCGGTGGTGCTTCCGATCCAGCACAAATTCTGGCAGCAGAACAGGCGGACATTTATCTCATCAACGGTCAACCATTGGAGAATGTGCAGCAGGTAATTCAACAGGTGCAAAGCCGACCGCGCCCGCTTCCCCATCCCGTTCGCTTTGGCTTGGCTGCTTTTGTCATCGCTCGATCCACGGATGCAGAGGCACAAATCGAACTAGAGCGGCTTCAGACACTCCAGGATCGGGAGGAGCAGTGGAAACTCAGCGTTGAGAAGGGGGTCGATCCCAATGCTGTAATGTTCCAACTATTTGCCAAAAATCGCGCTGTCGGTGGCAACGGGGGCACCGCTGCCGGATTGGTGGGCAGCTACGACACAGTAGCCGATCGCATTGCTGCGTTTGTCGATATTGGCATTGAGACGTTTATGCTGCAATTCAATCCGTTTGAACCAGAGATGCACCGCTTTGCTA
>CAXUIV010000103.1:1735-7132 GCA_964250875.1 uncultured bacterium | reverse complement strand
TCAGCAAAGCATTGTAGTAGAGGTAAGCATCGTCCTGTTCATCTTGAAGATGGGCATATAAGGTTAGCTCTGGCTCTGGGGCTAGATGTTCCAAAGGAACATCTAAGCCTGCCGCAGTTAAGCGCGTTGCTGCGATCGCAACTAACAATGACCCAACTGTATTCGTCTTACCAATGTGAAGATCGTCGAGTCCAGGTAGGATTAACTCTGCTCCTGGTAACTCATTAATATTCATGGCTGACCTACCTCTGATTTACCTTCAAACCGATCGATGAAGTTCTCAACTCTGCTTCTAAGTATATCAGGGTTAAGGGAGGGGAATCGGATTAATTCGGGTGCAATCGCTTCAAAGCAATCCCATAGCTCTCTCAAAGAAAATAATTTCTGTTCGTACATAGCTTGAACATCTTTAATGTCACGGTCAAATCCCCTGGATAGTTTGGAGAGCGCTTGGGCTGTAAAGTCATAGTGATAAAACGAGATTTGACCTTGTTTGTCAATAAATACACTCCTGTCACGCCACCCTGGAAGAGGGGGTAAGAAATCTTGGGGAGAAGCTAGTTCGATATTGATGTTCAATTCTTGTTTGAGTCTTGCGATCGCTTGGAAAATGCCTGGGGGTTCAGGGTCCAGACGAATATCGACATCAACCGTTGAACTGCGCCATCCAATTAGTAGGGCACTAGCACCACCTGTAAAGTATATGCAGCCTGAACCCTGAGCTTCTCTACCCAGGACTTGCATCAGTCGTTTTATCTTTTGAGAGTCAACGGTTGGACGCATATTCTTTGCTGTAATTACCTTCCTCAACCTGTAACCCTTGCGGTATCTGCAAGGCAGCGTGTACATGAATTTTATACATCTCATCGTCACGTTGAGCAAATTCTTCTTTGTTGTAGCAAAGTTGTCAAATTGTCATAGGCTTGACCTCAAGTTCATTAATCTTCTACATACTTCTCCATAATCTTGGCTACTAAAGGGCAGTCTTCAAGCTTTACATATTCGCAGCGGAGCCATTTCTCCAATAGCTGCTTCGTTTGAGAAAGCTGATTTATTGTCATTTCTACTTCAGCCAGCTTTTCACGAGCAAGTCTCCTACGATGCTCTAATGCAACAATGTCTTCCTGTTCGCATAGCAACGTTTGCATCTGAGTGACTGTAAAACTAGATTACTTTGTAAGCTGGATAATTGCGAGTCGCTTTAAAACAGTAACGTCATAGTACCGCTTCCCACTAATCCTTTTGGGCGTTGGTAGCAATCCCACGTTTTCGTAGTAGCGCAAGGTTGAAGCACGTACTCCGACTCGTTGGGCAATCTCGCCGATGGTCATCTCATCTTTCATCGCTTTCCCTCTTGACTTCAAGTGGACTTTAAGTGTTGCACTAGTTGAAGCACGATGCAAGGCATTGAATCGCTTACCATTCTGGCTAGAAGAGGAATTTATGATCCGGCAATTGATTTGGCTTACCTTTGGAGCGTTTGCGATTGGCTCTGAAACTTATATGATCGCAGGCTGTTACCGCTAATTGCCTCTGGTTTTCAGACTTCAGTAGGTGCAGCAGGGCAACTTGTTACAGCATTCTCTCTTGCCTACGCAATCGGATCGCCCGTATTATCAGCAACCCTGGGCAATGTCGATCGGCGGATTTTGCTTGTATTGAGTTTGACTGGCTTTTCCGCAATGAACCTTTTAGCGGGGTTATCAACAAACTACTGGACACTGATGCTGGCACGCATTGGTTCAGCATTAACAGCAGGACTCTTTACACCCGCATCTGTTACATTTGCTAGTGTCGTTGCGAGATCGGCTTGGCAAGGGCGTGCAGTTGCCCTAGTATCAGGCGGTGTCACAGCAGCGATCGCCTTGGGGGCACCTTTGGGAACATGGATTGGCTCTCAGGTGGGTTGGCGAGTACCCTTTTTCACGGTTGCTGCAATCAGCGCATTTGCAACAGTGGGGATGATGCTTGGATTGCCGCATCAAGAGTTGCGAGGTACAGTGCCACTAGAGAATCGATTGGCGATTTTACGCAGACCTGCGATTTTGCATACCTTAGGAATCTGTACTTTGTATGCGCTAGCGGGTTTGATGCCATACACTTATCTTGCTATTTTAGTGAAACAAGCAGTGGCTGATAGCAGGGTAGTCAGTCTGTTGCAATCAATCTGGGGTGTTGGAGCAGTTGTTGGTATTTTTGGTGGCGGCGTATTGGTTGATCGCTTCGGTGCAGTTCGTGTCGCTCTTGTGATGCTATTTCTACAACCTCTGGTGTACATTAGCCTATCAATGATCGCTGATGCGGGTTCAACTTCAACAGATACCGCCTTCGTAGTCTAGGTGCGACTGCTTGATTCGCTGATGAAACTTATGCAATACTTCACAGCCGCGAACTTGCTTATGGAAGCACGTTGAAGGCGTCTTTGTTGTCTCCTTGCCCCTTGTCAATTAAGGCAGCTAAAGGCCCTGTGTCAATCAGAATCATGGTTATTAAAGCCCTTGCCGAGCTAGCTTCGCGGGCAATCTGGTATTCTGACATGTTCCTTGCCACGAACTTCGCGCTTAGGTCTATGCTATCAGGTTATTTTCGGAACTGGGTTTGTGGCTGCGTGTTGGAAATGGATTACATCTGCGAGCTTAGCTTAGACCACTCTAGTCTTGAAGAAGCGGTTGGCAGGGCGACGCCTTCGGCATGCTAACGCAAACGGCTAATGCGAGAGCTTTTCATCCCGTCATTCTGCAACGCCAGAAATTTAATGCTTCAACCCGTGAACATCTCGAATCGCTATAGCTGATACTGTTCTCGCGTTACCTTCCAGCCAAACGCCTTCGAGAGACGATTTGACAAACTAAACTGCGCCGCAATCTCTCCAGCTTCTAAAACGGCCTCATCCGAAATGCCAAGATTTCGGAGCGGTGCCAGATCCGCAGGCGACAGGCTCGATAGCTTCGTAATTCTGACCGCAAAGTCTGCTAATGCCCGCTCGCGTTCGGTCAAATTTGCCGTCCAGTAGTTGTCTGCCACAGCGGCAGCAAAGGTGGCATCGCCCGTGACTTCGCGCAATTGTACCTGATGAGTAATCACACAGGATTCACAGTAATTGGTGGATGACACCACAACCGCAATGATTTCGCGCTCACGTTGCGAGAGTTGACCCTTACCATGCTGTAAGGCATCGTAATAATTAAACCAGCGCAGCAGATGATCGGGATTGAGCGAATAGCCGACAAAGTAAGGATGCACGAACCCATACCGCTCTCGCTGGGCCTTGAAGATAGCCTGCACCTGGTCTGGTAACGTCGCTTCATCCGGCACTCGCAGCCATGAACCTGTAGCAGGTTCTAAAACCTGTGAATTTGAAACATTTGCAGACATTGAATTTCCTCCTCATATTGTTGCAGCGCGATTATGAATATTGCGTCACCAATGGCAACTCATGATTGAGAATCCAGTTACCAATGTCGCGCAGTTTATAATCCACCGGGTCATGCAGGGTAAATGTCCGCAGATCCCGCCAGTAGCGATCAAAACCGTAGCGCGTTGCCGTCGAGCGGGTTCCTGTCACCTCAAACATCCGGTTGGCAATTTCCAACCCAGCTCTGGTTGCCAGTGCCTTAGCTGCTGACACCGAAACAGCAACTTCACCTCGCTCTTGATGGGTCAGGGCATCTTTTTTGTCCCAAGCCGCATTCACCTGTTGCGCCGTCTGGTCAGCGAAACTGATTGCCGCTTGAAGCTGAATCCAGAACTCGCCATAGTGGTGCAAAATATAAGGATCTTTACTGGCACTGTCTACACCAGAGGTAATCCAGGGACGAGTCTGAGTTGTGGTGTACTGAGTGGCAGCAGCAAACGCTCCTTCAGCAACGCCCAAGTAAACGTAAGTTTTGGTTAACTGCGCCACAATGCCCAAAAACGTGGCAAATGCCCCTTCCGGTTCGCGGGGTGGACCTAAAATCTCGTCAGCCGCCACGTAGACATTGTTAAAAGTAAAGCTACCGCTAGCGGTGCGTCGCTGCCCGATGTTGTCCCAGTCGTCGTTGTAAGTCAAGCCTTCCCGGTCTTTAGGAATCACAAAAATGGGCGGAATTTCGACTCCTTCCTGCACGGCTGAGAAGACACGACGATCTGCCTCGATTACGCCTGTGCCAAATGACTTGATGCCGTTGACGCGATAGTGGTCGCCTTCAGGAGTCAGTTTTAGCCGTTCGTCGCGGGTGTTGATCGCGTTGGCCCAGAACAGGTTACGCTCGCCTGTCTGGCGATAGTAATAGTCTGCCTGAGCAGGCGTTCCGCCTACTTCTGCCAGCGTCGTCAAGTTGAGGTGATTGCCGTAGAGCTGTCCAGTCGAACCATCTGCCTTAGACAGCTCCCGGACAATTTTCAGTGCTTCTGCCCAGCTTGCTCCAGCTCCACCATATTGCTTGGGAACCACTAGCGGCAGCAAGCCTGTCTGCCGCAGTCGCTGAATTTCTTCGTCTGGTACTCCAGCTCTCAGGTCGCGATCAACGGCGCTAGCGGCTAGTTCGCGAGATAAATCAGCCGCAATTTCCTGGTAGTTTTTTGCTTCGGTAAGTTCAATTGCCTGTGTCATGGTTGTACTCCTTCATATTCAAGCAGCGCCTGTAAAGCCGCCGCAAGTTAGCTCACGAGTGTCATTCAGAATCTCCACAATGAACCGAAGGCGACCTAGGCGATCGCCGTTAGCAGGACAAATCCTCTATAAGTCTACCAACTTACCGTAAATTCACCAGACAGTATCACATGCTTGACTTAAAAAAGCAAGGGCGTGAGGTAACACCAAGCATCGCCTCTATTTTAAACGACTACTCCTTGCCTTCATGCTCACACCACTCTGGTTTCAAAGAAGCGGTTGGCAGGGCGTGCCAGACCGAGATTTTCGCGAAGCGTCTTACCCTCGTAGTCCTGGCGGAAGATCCCACGCTGCTGGAGTTCTGGAATGACCCTGTCTACAAAATCGTCCAGCCCTTCAGGTAGGAAAGGAAACATGACGTTGAAGCCGTCAGACCCTTCCTCGGTCAGCCATTGCTCCATGTCATCGGCGATCGTTTGAGGTGTGCCGACGAACGCCAGCCCGCCGTAACTGCCGATGCGTTGAGCTAGTTGTCGAATGGTCAGGTGTTCGCGTCGCGCCATTGCCACCACGTGATCGCGGGCGCTGTGGCTGGCGTTAGTTGGCGGGATTTCAGGCAAGGGACCGTCTGGATCGAAGCCCGAAACATTGTATCCAAGCGCACTGTTCAGGCTACCGATCCCGCTGTCATAGTGTACCAGGCTATCCAAATGTTCCCGCTTGGCTCGTGCCGCTTCGACAGTTTCGCCCACGATGACCAAGACGCCTGGAAGAATTTTGATGGTTTCTGGGTCACGTCCGAT
>CAXUIV010000103.1:0-1635 GCA_964250875.1 uncultured bacterium | reverse complement strand
GTTGACCTCATAATCCCCAATCGCTTTTGCCTTCAAGGGATTAGGGTTGTGGGAGGACAGCGTGCGGGCGTTGCGCCAATGACGATCCAGGTTGGCGCTTTTCTTCGTAGTGGAAGCTCCGCCCACATCAAACAGCAGCGTGGCCGAACGGAGTGCCAGTTCATCAACCACCAGTTTAGCTTTGGCGGCGCTGAGAGATGCCTCCAGCGCTGCTGCCAGCTCAGCTTCCTCATCCTGGGGGCGGACAGCATCGATGCGAGCGAGCGCATCTGCTGCTGCCAGAACGATCGCTTCAGTGGCAAAGGCATTGGCAGAAATTTGACCGATGGTTTGCTGCAAGATCGGATCCTCGGCTGCTTGCTCAGATACAGCGTGGCAGAAAGTCCTGGGACGTTTGTGAACGAGATTGGTGGCATCGCGGAGAACAGTGCGGATGATACCCGCCACGATCGCCGTCAGGATCAATTGTGGAACGATGTTGTAGGGAAGATAGTTCTTGTCTGGATCGGCTTCCCGAATGACTTCATCTGCTTCCACGCGAACATTTGTGAACGTTGTAGTGCCCGTTCCTGTTAACCTTTGCCCAAAACCGTCCCAGTCATCTACCAGTTCAATCCCTTCGCGGTTGGCTGGCAAAATGGCAAAGGCGGTTTCGCCATCGGGGGTTAACAAACTGATGAAAATCAGGTCTGAAAACAAGCTACCCGTGCTGTAATACTTGGTTCCATTCAACCGATAGCCATCGCCATCAGGGGTCAGTTTTGTATTCACCACCTGGCCGCCGCCCGCCCGCTTCACCTCTAGTTCCGTAAAGGCGAGTCCGACGATCGCGCCATCGGCAACCACCTTCAGCCAGCGGCGATTCCGCTCACTGCGCTGAGATCGTAAAACCCGCTCTATTACAGAGAAATGATTCCGCATAATGTGGGCAACGTTGGGGTCTGCATCGCCCAACCGAACGATAACCTCAAACAATTCCCGTACAGAGCTACCCGCGCCCCCTTCAGTAATGGGAATTCGCAAGGCCCCCAGACGCGATCGCCGGATCAGATCGATCTCATCAAACGGCAGGATGCGATCCCGATCGCGCTCCGCCGCTCCCAACGCAATGCGATCGAACAGGGTTTGCAGTTCCGGCGAACTGGCAGTGACGGGAGTCGAAAACTGGATGGGGGTATCTGACACTCTTTCCTGGCTTGTAACCATGTGTTTCTCTCCGATCGATAACAGTTGTCATTCGTGAAGCAGTCGAGTCAAAAAACAGGTATTGCTGGATCGCCGTATTGCGTTTCTATCGAGTCACTGCGATTTAATTATTCCTGTTGCGTTGGTCGAATCAGAATTTCATTCACGTTGACGTGGGGTGGTTGGGTAACAGCATAGGCAATCGCCCGTGCAATATCTTCCGGTTGCAGCGGAGTGACGGCTTTGAATCGGGCTTCGATCGCCTGTTTCGCAGCGGGATCGGTGATGTTGTCGATAAATTCGGTGGCAACCAGACCGGGTTCAATAATGGTGACGCGAATATTGTGTTTGTGAACTTCCTGCCGCAGAGCTTCTGAAATCGCATTCACGCCCCATTTGGTGGCACAGTACACACCCATGCCCGCCCGTGCAGTCCGTCCGGC
Organism: uncultured bacterium; assembly: GCA_964250875.1. Lineage (GTDB taxonomy): Bacteria > Cyanobacteriota > Cyanobacteriia > Cyanobacteriales > Chroococcidiopsidaceae > CAXUIV01. The sequence goes on along the minus strand of CAXUIV010000103.1, from coordinate 7 downwards.
AACGGAT
>CAXUIV010000102.1:0-10651 GCA_964250875.1 uncultured bacterium | reverse complement strand
TTGAATGTGAGTGCAAGGCCCTGTCGTGTAGCAGCAACTTTTGAAGTCTCGCTAAGAGACGTGTGTCTGACCGACGTTGAAGGGTTATGGCCACAAGACATCAGCCCTAATAAGCGTGCGGTGTTGGATAGAGCGATCGCCCTGCATCTACTGAAGTCAAAATTAACACCCTATCTCCGTCGGGCAGAGCTACATTATGACTAAAGAAGAATTGCAGGTTGAAGCCCTAATTCAGCAGATTGTGGGAGCGCAAACAGATGAATTTTTGGATTTGGCGGAGATTGCTGGTCTTAATCCTGCTGAAGATTTCTCTGGAGCTAGCCTGAAACATGCCAACCTCAGCGGTACTGATCTCAGCGGTGCCGATCTGAGCGATGCTGAGTTAAAAGGTGCCTTTCTCAGTCGAGCCAATTTGAGTCAGGCCAATTTGAATCGGGCTGACCTCAAACGTGCTAACCTCACTCGGGCTGACCTCAGTGGAACCTTCCTCAACCACGCCAACCTCAGTGGAGCTTTTCTAAGTGGGGCTAACCTCAGTGGGGCTTTCCTGAACTGTGCCAACCTTAGCAATGCTGACCTAAGTGGAGCGAATCTGAGTGGAGCTGACTTGAGTGAAGCTGATCTCAGCAGTGCCTTTTTGAGCGGTACAGATCTGAGCCGTGCGAATTTGAGCCGTGCCAGTCTTAACTATGCTGACTTGAGCGGTGCCAACCTCAGTGGAGCTAATCTTAGCAGTGCTGTCCTCAGAAACACCAATCTCAGAGGTGCCTCTCTTAGCAGTGCGGATATGGCGAATGCTCGATTTGAGCATAGTTTGGGGCTTTCTGAGGATACAAAGCTGGAACTGAAGCAAAGAGGAGCAATCTTTGCACCTCCAGTCGCTGGTTGAGGCAATCGCTACTTGTCTTTGGTGGTCAAAATGGTGGTGAACATCATGAGGAAAGCGCCGATTAAAATGGCGATCGCCGCACCACCTGCAATTATAGAGAGCCAATCAAAATTTTCCACCATTGAATTATTGGGATCAGTAAAAAATTGGTTGATAAAACAAGGATGACATATCAGGAGTGCTGAAGGAGCGATCGCAGCCACCGATAGGACAAACCTCGTGTGCAATTACCTCTATGTTACCCCAGCGTCAGCAACCCCAATGGAAAGTCCACTACAAGTCGCCGAGTTCTAAGCCAAGGCACGCCTAATAGACTTTCCGTGAATGCCTCCCCAACAACGACTGGAATATCAAACTCCTCTCCATCCAAGCGCACCTTTCCTACATACATATCAAATGTAAATTCACCTTGTGCAGTTCTTCTAGTTCGCTTGCCCAGAAAAGACCAGTTAAGGCTCTGTATGTCTTGTCTGTCAATAGCTAGCCAGTCTGTGCAACCAGTATCTAGTAACACATCTCCAAACAAACTCTCCCCATTAGCAGCAATCAACTCAATTTCAAAAAATAGCTGGAGATCCCCATCGAACCAACCTTGAATCATGTTTTTGTGTTACGGCAACCTCCATATCCTGCCATTAGCTTCTGTTTCATTAAGTCGGAGGGAGTAGAGTTGCGTCAGCGAATATTTTTTGTTCGCCTGCTTTAAGGCAACTATTTCATCTTTGTCAATGAAGTAGTCTCCACTGTTGGGTTCAATGACTATATAGTTGTCTTGTCCAATCAAGTCAGGACGGATTTGCTTGAGAACTGTCTGGCAATGCTGCCGAAATACTTCTCTTTCAACCTCTTTTTTGGCTCTCTCTTCAAGAGAAATTGTGGGTTTTTCAATCAACTGCAAAGTCACAAACCTACCATTTGAATATTTTTGACGCCCTTTGTGTTTTGCTACTTCTTTGTCTGCATCAAGGAAATACTCTCCACTGTCTGCTTCAATTGCAACAAACCAACCATAGTAATCTTGGATGAGCTTAGGACGTAGTTGTTCGAAGATATCACGACAGCGCTTTAGATATCCCCCTCTACGATTGGGTAATACCCCAAGCATGACTCCTGTCATTCCCACAAATGCATATGGTCTCCCCCCCACCTGCTGTTCGATATCACCCGCTTCGGTTGGCAACGCCGCTGTCAGCACTTCGCCGCCTGTTTCTGTCACCAACACATCGTCCTCAATCCGAATGCCGCGCACATCGGCAAACTGGGCGAGGCGCTCCCAGTTTACAACGCTCTGATATTTTTCCCGTCGCTCCGCATCATTCAAAATTGCTGGGACCTGATAGAATCCTGGCTCGATTGTTACTAACATTCCAGGATGCAAGGGTCGATTGAGACGTAGATAATTTAAGCCAAAGCGATCGCTCCTGACTCGTCCTTCCTCATACCCAGCCAAATCCCAGAAATCCTCCATGTCATGAACGTCTAAACCAAGTAGATGACCAATGCCGTGAGGAAAGAACAGGGCATGGGCGTCCATCTCAACCAAATCTTCAGCTTTCCCTTGCAGAATGCCTAAATCCACCAACCCCTCAGCGATAACGGTGGCAGCAAGGAGATGAATGTCCCGATACTCCACACCAGGACGAATCTTGGCAATGCAGGCGTCGTGAGCCGCTAGGACAAGATCGTAGACATCCCGCTGCGTAGGGGAAAACTTACCGGAAACCGGCCATGTCCGCGTAATGTCGGATGCCCAACCCGTAGAAGTTTCAGCACCGACATCTGCCAGCAGCAAATCTCCATAATTTAGCTCGTGGTGATAGTGTTCGTTGTGCAGAACTTCGCCGTGGACTGTGACAATGCTGGAGTAGGCACAGGTCATGTTGTGGGCGATGATCACACCTTCCATTGCTGCCCGGACTTCTGCCTCAACTTTGGCGTTGGGAGTGGCAACCATCCCAGCTTTATGAGCTTGTACGGTGACAGCAGCAGCTTGTCTTAACTCCTCCAGGGCACCAGCGTCTTGAGCAAGTCGCAGAGAGACGATCGCCCGTGTTAACTTCAGATCAATGCCTTGAGGTGCATCAGCTGGTGACACCTGTCTTTTCAACAATTGGGATTGTGCCAGTTGGGTAGGGTAGTCTTGCACAGCAATTGTGGCGGCATCAGCTACCCGTGATGCCAATTCTTCCATAGAGTAAGCAGCATCAGCCCCGATTGTCTGAGCAATCTCCTCTCGCTGCGGCATCGCCCCGTGCCAGAGGGCACTGGCTGGAGAAGCATCATCCATAAAAAGTTCCAGCCTTCCGGCTTCCAGACGAACGGCGGCATTTTTTAGAGGTAAACCGGCGAAGTAGAGAAAGTGGCTGCTAGCACGAAATGGAAAGGTGTTGCCAGGAAAATTGCGCGGACTAGAGTTGCCCGACCAGAGAACGACCGGGAAATTAATTAAATGGGCTAGCTGCTGCCGCCGCCTTAGGAGTGTGCTGGCAAGAGAAGGGCGATCGTGGGTGGTCATGATAAGCGTAATCAAACTGAATTTAATGTTGACTTAAAATGAGATTCGCGAGTGATGCTTTTTGACGGACTAATCTTTATGAGCGATCGCCCAAACTTTAACCGAGGGGGACGGATTGAGGATCAATCAGCTTGAACATGTTAGGGTGTGGACATTGAAATGAGGGCATTAGCACTATGTTAGGCCAGCTCTTAGATCGGCGTTACCGTGTGGTTCGAGTTTTAGCCACTGGAGGGTTTGGTCAAACATACATTGCTCAGGATACCCGTAGACCTGGCAGTCCTGCCTGTGTCGTTAAGCACCTCAAGCCCTCTGGTACTGATTCCGAAGTTTTTGAGACGGCTAAACGTCTGTTCAATAGCGAGGCTGAAACTCTGGAACAATTGGGCCACCACGACCAGATTCCTCGGCTATTGGCATATTTTGACGAAGACCAACAGTTCTACTTGGTACAAGAGTTTGTTGAAGGGCATACCCTCGGCACTGAACTGAGATCTGGTCTGCGCTGGGCTGAGAGTCAGGTCATTCAACTGCTGCAAGAAGTTTTAAGCATTTTGGAATTTGTCCACTTTCAGGGAGTCATTCACCGCGACATCAAGCCAGACAATATTATCCGTCGCCAGCGGGATAATAAGCTAGTCCTGGTCGATTTTGGAGCTGTCAAGCAATTACAGACACAGTTGGTGATGACTCAGACGCACGAGAGCGGCACCATCGCCATTGGTACTCCCGGATACATGCCCACTGAGCAGGGGCATGGGAGACCCCGTCCTAGCAGCGACATTTATGCGTTAGGCAGTATTGGTATTCAAGCACTGACAGGGTTGAAACCGACGCAGCTAGAGGAAGACCTGAATACAGGAGAACTCCTCTGGCAGCACCTCGTGTCAATCAGTCCAGAACTGGCAGATGTACTAACGAAAATGGTGCGGTATCACTTTAAAGACCGCTATCAGACAGCAATAGAGGCTCTACAGGCACTTCAGACGTTTTCACCCTCAATGCCTGCCCCAGAGCTGCACTATGAAGATTCTACGCTGATCAGTGCTTCAAATGTTGCATCCACACCGCTTCAGCAGTCAACAACTGCCCACCTGGAGGCAATTCTCTCAGATCAGCATGAAATTCCTGTAGACCCGGTGGTGTCGGTAGATCCTCCATCAACACCTCAACGTCAAAATGCTAATTCTCGTTTGCGCGGCTTCGTACAGCTCCTGTTGGGCACAGGCGTAACAGCTGCTCTCGTTGTGGCAGGGGTGTTTGGGTCTCGACTAGCGCTGACTAACTCCAGAGAGAATGTCAGTTCCAAAGCCCTGCCAAGTTGCTTTGCTACTATCTCCGCTCACTCAAATATCCGCTCTGAACCGACTTCTGCTTCTGACAATATCATTCAAGACTTTTCAAATCTGTCAAAACAACAGTGGCTGCCTGCTACTGGCAGGAGAACAGAGGGCGGATGGATAGAGGTCAAACTCTCTCCAGAACATCCAGCTTGGACGCATTTAGACGTCGTGGCTAACCGTGGAAAAATGGAATCTTGTCTCAAGGCTAACGGCATACCGATTCAGGTACTGGCTGATAGTACTCTGCTTGCCAATCGTCCCATAGCAGACCCAATCCCAAAGCCTGGTAAAAGTAATTTTCCAACCAATCCAGCCAATTTGCCGGACAGAAAACCCGCTCAACCTCCTCTTGAAACTGATGAGCCGCAAATCTCAGACAACGGGCCGCAGATCCTAACACGGGCAACGCGAAAATATCAGTCGGGAGATCTCCAAGGAGCGATCGCTCTGCTCAAATCCATTCCTTCCACCAGTTCGGTTGCCAACCAAGCTGACGACGCGATCACCCAGTGGCAGCAAGACTGGGCGCAGGCTAAAGCTAAACTAAATGATATTCAAAAAGCATTGGCTGAGAACGAATGGGATAAGGTATTGGCTGATCAACAAGACCCCGACTTCCCTAATATTAAGTACTGGCGGGATCAAGTATCACAACTGTCGAAGGAAGCTGCTAAGAAGAAAGCAGCAAAACAGATGCCCCAGCCAACAGGTAGTCCCACAACAAATACTCCAACAGTTAGTCCCAGTCCTGACGCCGCTAGCACTACTAGCACTAAGGGTGTCTCTAAGTAAAAATGTCTACCAAACTCAACGCTCATCGCAGCGCCATCAAACCATGTGATTGGCCAATTGAACAACTGCCTGGATTAAGCCAGCAAGAGCAATGTCTACTGCTGGAGTGCGGCATCACAACAACTCTCGCCCTCATCCACAAAGCCAGTACCCCAGCCGACAAACAGTTAATAGCAAATCGGTTGCAGATTCATGTTCAACATGTGAATAAATGGGTAGCACTCTCTGATTTAGCTCGCATTCCGAGCGTTGGCTGCCAGTACTGTGGACTGTTGTTACACGTCGGAATCAGTTCTGTAACCCAACTGTCTCAAATTCCCGTTCACAGACTGCACCGACAGATCTTGCGACTCCAAGTCGCGATGATGCAGCGCCGAGACCTCTGTCCCTCAATCGAGCAGGTGCAGCAGTGGATTCAGCAAGCGCGATCGCTCCAAAGTGAGAGATGAGTCTTTTCGTTCTTAAAGTTCCTTGATTGCCGATTCTAACAAACTGTATCTCTTTTTAACGATTTGTAACAAAAGAACTTGTGCCTAAAGTAGGATTTAGTGGACGCTCTAAATACAGTAAAAAATAGGTTGTTAAAACTTTGGAGATTGTAATCAGTGAAACTGAATTATTTTAGCAAACGGTTTTCGACTGTAGCGCATTGGCTCACTTTAACATTGGTTTGTGCAGCAGCAATTGTCCTCTTGTGGCAGGGTGCGTTTTTCTCAAACACGGCAGCACTAGCTGTTCCGCTGCCACATATTCTTGCTACGGATGCAGCGGATCAAGTTAAAGGAGCAGCAGACAAAGTTACTGACAAATCCAAAGAAATCATTCGGGGTGCAGAAGATAAAGTTAAAGATGCCGCAAGAACAAATGCTGCCAAGGTGGATCGAGCCGATGAAGATGGCGGTATCGCTGAAACCAAAGCAAAGCGAGACAAGAATCGGATTGAGAAAAGAGCAGAGGAAGATGCGGATCGGACTGAGAAAACAGCAGAAAAAGCAATGGGTGGCGTCAAGAATGCAGTTGATAGCATCAAGGATGCTTTTAGCAAATAGAGGAACTTCTCAGGATCTAAACTCCTAACACCAGTCAACTGTGCCAGGTTGCATCCTGGCACATCCTATTCAAGTGTCTAATCGACGACATTACTTAAAATTCTTCTGATAGGCAACCAATGGAAAGCGCGAACAAGACAAAGAATCAATATGCAATGCAAGATCCGCTAAAGCAATATCCGCAGCCGGATTTCTCAAAGCAGCCTCAATCGGCACCCGGATTAGCTCAGGACATGTCTCCGAAACCGGATCATGGCGAGGAAAGTTACAAAGGCTTTGGACGTTTAGCCGGACGAAAAGCGCTGATCACAGGAGCCGATTCTGGTATCGGACGTGCAACAGCTATAGCGTTCGCCCGTGAGGGGGCAGATATCGTTCTAAACTATCTACCGAGTGAAGAAAAAGATGCGAAAGAAGTCGTAGCCCTGATTGAGGCAGCGGGACAGAAAGCCGTGCAGCTACCAGGCGATATCAGTGACGAAGATTTTTGCAAGGCATTGGTGGAAAAAGGATACGCAGCTCTTGGTGGACTGGATATCGTTGTCAACGTCGCAGGCAAGCAGCAAGCTCAGGAGAGCATTCAAGATATCACGACTGAGCAGTTTGACCAAACATTCAAGACAAACGTCTACTCTCTGTTCTGGATCTGTAAAGCAGCGTTGCCTCATCTGCCTCCCGGTGCCACAATCATCAACACAGCATCCATTCAGTCGTATCAGCCCTCACCAACTTTGCTCGACTACGCTTCTACGAAAGCCGCCATTGTTGCCTTCTCAAAGTCGCTTGCCAAGCAGGTAGCATCTAAAGGCATCCGTGTCAATGTTGTAGCTCCAGGACCTGTGTGGACACCTCTACAGTCGAGCGGCGGTCAACCAGCTGATAAGATTCCAGAGTTTGGTGCGCAAGTACCTATGGGGCGACCGGGTCAGCCTGCTGAACTTGCTCCCATCTATGTCGTCTTGGCTTCGCAGGAATCCAGCTATGTGACTGGAGAGGTTTATGGTGTGACCGGCGGCAATCCGCTGCCGTAGGGTGCATAGTCTGTAATCGTAGCGCAGCTTGACTCAGGGCCTGATCTAGGACGTGAAACTTCTGCTAATGCCCCCTCTAAATCTATCCCATGCAAAGTTATCTAAACTTTTGCCAAAAGCAGCGGATTTGATGTCGCTTAGTTTGAACATATTACGTTGAGTGGACATCGAAGCAGGGGGCATTAGCAAAATGTTAGGTCAGCTACTGGACCGACGATACAGAGTGGTTGGAGTTTTGGCTGCGGGAGGATTCGGTCAAACCTACGTTGCTGAAGATACTCGCAGACCGGGTTGCCCTAAGTGCGTTGTCAAACACCTCAAACCTGTTGGTAGTGATAGCAGTGACCCCACAATTGAGACGGCCAAGCGTCTGTTCAACAGTGAAGCTGAAACCCTGGAACGGTTAGGCCACCACGATCGCATCCCTCAGCTATTGGCATATTTTGACGAAAATCAAGAATTCTACTTGGTTCAAGAGTTTGTTGAAGGGCATACCCTTAGCACTGAACTGACACCTGGTCATCCCTGGAGTGAAGGTGCGGTAATTGATTTGTTGCAGGAAGTCTTGACCGCTTTAGAATTTGTCCATCATCAAGGTGTGATTCATCGCGACATCAAGCCAGACAATATTATTCGCCGCCAGTGCGATCGCAAGTTAGTTCTAGTAGACTTTGGCGCTGTCAAACAGTTGAGGGCACACCTGGCTATGGCTCAATTACAGCCCAGTGCCACCATCGCCATTGGTACTCCTGGATACATGCCTACTGAACAAGGGCATGGCAAACCCCGTCCTAACAGTGATATTTACGCTCTGGGCATGATTGGCATTCAAGCATTAACAGGGTGGCAGCCACTGCAATTTGAGGAAGACTTGGTTACAGGCGAGATTCTCTGGCAGCATCTGGTGCCGGTGAGTCCGGGACTGGCAGATGTGTTGACAAAGATGGTGAGGTATCACTTTAAGGACCGTTACCAGACAGCGCCGGAAGCTCTACAAGCACTACAGTCTCTACCCTCTATGTCGTCGCAGTTTGGTGTGGAATGTAGCCCGAATGGAGTGTATGCACCACTACGGCGATCGCCTCTCTCACAGCAGCGCACAACTCCAGTGGCTCCTGCGTTTGCCGCCGTATCCACCTCACCAGCACGTCAAGGTCAAATTGCCACTGGTTCACGCGACCTGCTGCCGCTACTGGTTGGAATGGGTGTGTCGGTTGTTGTCGTTGCGGTAGGCGTTATCTGGTCACGAGCGGCGCTAACAGATTACAGGGAAGCGGGTGCCAATGTCACTTCCTCACCGCAGTGTTTAGCTACTATCTCCCCGCACTCAAATATACGTTCTGAGCCTACTTCTACCAATCCTGACAACATCATTCAAGACTCTTCAAATCTACCAAATCAGTTGCGACTACCTGTTACTGGCGTGAGGACACAAGGCGGTTGGTTAGAGGTAAAACCTCCAGAACGTTTAGCTTGGGTGAGTTTGGCAGTCGTCGCTAACCGTGGAGAGATGGAATCTTGTCTTATAGCCAGCGGTATTCCAATTCGAACGGTAACTGACAGTGACTTCGCCAGTCGTCCCACGGTGAAGCTACCAACCGATGAAAATAATTCTGTAGACCGTACAGCAGACGGTTCATCAGGTCAAGTACTCAATACAACTCATCCTGATGAATCGCACACCTCCGATGATGGACTAGGGAAGCTAGCACAAGCGACGGAAAAATATCAGTCAGGAGATATCAAGGGGGCGATCGCACTACTTAGATCGATTCATAGCAGTAGTTCTGTTTTCAGCAAGGCTGCGGGGGCGATCGTCCAGTGGCAAGGGGACTGGGCTAAAGCTGAAGCTGAATTAAATGCGATTCAGCAAGCAGTGAATGAGAACAGATGGGATAAAGTGTTAGCCCATGGAGCTGCTAATCCTAATATTAAATATTGGCGGGATCGAATAATCCAACTCGTTAAGGAAGCGGATCAAAAGAAAGCGATACAGTTAAGGCTTCCAAAGTTAACCGTTAGTCCCAGTTCAACAAATGCTCCCACGGCAGTTAGTCCTAGTCATACTGATGCCACTAATTCTAAGAGGATGTCTGAAAAGTTGGTTAGATGATGAAGCCTTCTCAGTATAAGCCGTGAATAGATCATAGACAACCAGCTCAGAGCAACCCTCGTTTTTTCAACTTGGTTAGAGCATCTTCAGCAGCCTGCTTCTCTGCCTCTTTTTTGCCACGACCTTTACCCTCGCCATAGATTTTGTCACCAACATAAACTCTAGAGACAAATTCTGGTGCATGATCCATTCCTGCTACCTTTTCAGTGACATAAGTTGGAGGAGTTGTTGCAACATTTGACTGTACCCACTCCTGAAATCGATTTTTAGAATCTACACTTGAGCGAAGTACAAAGAACTCTTGAGGTACAGAGTCAAATAGTTGCTCCACCAGAGGACGAAGTGTTTCAATATTTCGATTATTGTCCAAATAGTAGGCACCAACGACTGCTTCGAAGGTGCTGCTAAGGAGATTTGGATTTTGATAACCACCATCTCGAATTGCACCCTGACCCAATCGCATTCTGAAATCCAATCCCACCTCTGTTGCAAATCTAGCGAGCTGTTTTTCATCCACAAGTGCTGCTCGCCGTCGTGTCATTTCATCCTCTCCCAGTTCAGGATGACATTGATAAAGGTACTCACCGCTGATAAAATTGAGAATTGCGTCGCCAAGAAACTCCAGCCGCTCATTATCTCCTACCTCTCCAGGAGTTTCATTGATATAAGAGCGGTGAGTGAGCGCCCGACGTAAAAGTTTTTCATCGTTAAATATCAAAAGTTTGTGCATTTTTCTCCTTCTGCGGATAGCAACACTACTGAAGGACTACAGATGCATTGTAGAGACGTTGCATGCAACGTCTCTACAGGTGAACGACCTTAATGCTGCTGTAGCCCGGTAGCAAAATCAACACTTTACAACGTGAGTTGGAGACGTGTCTTGAACAGCTACCTGGTAACTATGTTGCAGTAACGGAGA
>CAXUIV010000101.1:0-10704 GCA_964250875.1 uncultured bacterium | reverse complement strand
TAGCTTTTGCCTTTCCAGTGTTCACACGGGTGCATTTGCAGCATCATGCTCATGTAAACGACCCAGAGAACGATCCAGATTACTACGTTTCTACTGGTGGACCCCTGTGGTTGATTAACGCCCGCTTCTTGTACCACGAGATATTTTTCTTTAAACGGCAGCTGTGGCGCAAATATGAGCTATTGGAATGGATTTTGAGCCGCTTTTTGGTCGCTGCTATTTTCTATGTTGCAATTCAGTACCACTTCTTAGGCTACATCCTCAATTTTTGGTTCATTCCTACTGCTGTGGTAGGACTAACGCTAGGATTGTTTTTCGACTACCTACCTCATCGCCCTCATAAAGAACGCGATCGCTGGAAGAATGCCAGGGTTTACCCCAATCCAGTCCTTAATTTGCTGATCCTGGGACAGAATTACCACCTGATTCATCATTTGTGGCCTTCTATTCCTTGGTATAATTATCAGCCCGCTTACTATGCCACCAAGCCGTTGTTAGATGCTAAAGGCTGTGAACAATCTTTAGGACTACTACAGCGAAAAAACTTTTGGAGTTTCCTCTACGACGTCTTTGTCGGAGTTAGGTTTCATTGACGAAGGCGAAAGGCGAAAGGCGAAGGGAAGAGGGGGTACCCCTGTCACACGGGTACAAGAAGAGTGAATTCATCTATGGAGAACCAGGGAAGTTTGGAGCGAGATTGCTGGCAATAATGTGCAGTTCTGGTTCTATTCTGCGAAGAGTAATTCATTCATGAGGATCTCCTTTACCCTTCCCCTTTCGCCTTTCGCCCTTCCCCTTTCCCCCTTCGCTTGCCTTTTCGTTCATCGATGCGACTGAACTGCTGACGGCGCAGGTACTTGCCCAGACAAACTCCAGTCGGGCCGCAAGCCCTTGGCTTGACGCAGATAGGGATGGCAAATCTTGGCTTGGGAATTTGGTAGATTAACGTGGATTAAGAAGCGAATACAACGCTCCAGGCTGCCCTCTACATGCATTTGCTGCACATCTAACATCGGTACGCTATCCCAGTGTGGTCGTTTGCGGGCGATCGCAGCTGGAAAAGTTGCATCTAAATCGCGAGTGGCTGTGAAAGTTGCGCTGATAATGTCGGTTGGCTCAATTTGATTGCGTAATTCCAGCTCATCCAGCAGTTCCATGACTGCTTCTTGAATTGCCTCAACGGTGTTCTCTAAGACTGTTGTTGCTCCGCGAATCGCTCGGACTCGCCACTCTGCTTCAATATCTTTCATGGGTTTAAAGTTGTTGGTTGTTAGTTGTTGGTTGTTAGTTGTTGGCTGTTAGTTAGAAATACCAACCTATAACCAGTAACCAACTAACAATAATCTAAAGAATTATGGTCGGTACAGCCAGAGGGGAAGACCACTAGTAGATAGCTCAAATTCAACCCAATTGACACCGGCTGACAGCCCAGATGACACCTGCCGGTTCCCTGACAGTATACGGTTCCAGAAGGGTTTGCGGTCTTCCAAGGTGTAGCAGCGCGTTTTCTCGGCGTCAAGCCCTGCTAGTTCTGCTGCCCAGCGACGAGCGTCATCCTCTGTTCCCAATCGATCGACAACGCCTAGCTCTAGGGCTTGTTGTCCAGTGAAGATGCGACCGTCAGCGAAGCTCTTAACGGTGTCTACTGCTAAGTGGCGACCCTCAGCGACTGTTTGCACAAACTGCTGGTAGCTGACGTCAATCAATTCTTGGAGGATATGTTGCTCTGGTGCTGTCAGTTCGCGGTCAAAGGCCAAAATGTCTTTGTAAGGGCCAGATTTAACCACTTTGAACGAGACACCAATCTTTTCCAGCAGCCGCTCTAAGTTATTCCCTCGTAGAATCACGCCGATGCTACCAGTAATCGTGCCTGGGTTAGCTACGATGTGTTCGGCTCCCACACCGATATAAACACCGCCGGAAGCAGAAATATTCCCAAAGCTAGCAACAATTTTAACTTTTTCGCGTAGCCGCCTCAAAGCACTATAAATTTCCTGGGAGTCTCCTACCGTACCGCCTGGGCTGTCGATGCGTAGAAGCAAGGCGGGAAACTTTCTTTCCTCAACGGTTTTGAGAGCCTCAAGCACCCGTTTACGAGTGGCACTGGCGATCGCGCCTGTAATTTCAATCCGAGCAATCTGTTTTCTAAACCTGGGCTTAAAAGGCCAAATCATGAGCAGTCTAAACTTGAAGTTGTGAATAAATGTAGCTAAGCATGAAGCAGAGGGATCAACCGTTATTAGCTTCCTAAAGTTTATCCGTTTTGCATCATCCAGACGAAGAAGCTGAGGATTTGCTCGACCGGCGGTAAGGGATAAACTGTGAGGTCGATGGTAACAGTCTGCTGTTCGAGTTTGAGAAATTGCCACTGAATGCCATTGCTGATGCTGCCGTAGATGGTGGGGATAGCTTTTTCTTTTGCCTGGTTAAAGCGTTGAGCGCCAACCATCTCAGCAATACACTGACCGAATCCTGTCTTTAAGTCTGTTTTTTTCGCCTCGACAACGACGACGGTGGGTGCTTCAATCTCTAAAACTTCGGTAGAGCGGGTCAGAATGAAATCACAAATGCCGTTGAGTCCGACGGCTTCTTCGATCGTAAAATCTTCACCGGAGAAGAGGCTAACTTTACGATCAAGAATTCGCCGCACCTCTAGCAGTACCGGGTAAATAATTCCTTCAGAACGAGCTTTTTCACTGCCGGAGGTGGCGACGATAGGCAGGGTTTCCTTCAGGGTACCTGCCAGAATCTCTGAGGGGGCGATCACCTCCAGGGCTGGCAAGAAGCGATCGCCCTCTACGGTGGTGAGGTTAAAAGCTTCTTTAGCTCTGCGGATAGTCGTAAATTGACTGTAAGGCATGCGAACATTTTAAGTGCTGCCGCGACAATCAGCACGTGCAAGCTTTTGCACAAACGCTTTACAAAACTAAATAATTAAGTACAATCAGAAAAACCAGCAACGTTCTGCCGCAGCCACCCTATGCATCTAAAGCTAACCCAATCAAGACTTCCTTTCACTGGCCTACTCTTGATTGCACCTTTTTTTCTGTGGGGCACAGCAATGGTGGCGATGAAAGGGGTGATGCCAAACACCACACCACTATTCGTGGCTGGAGTGCGTTTGGTACCAGCTGGGGCGTTGGTGCTGGCGGCGGCAATGGCGATGGGCAGACCTCAACCTCAGGGCTGGTATGCGTGGCTGTGGATCTCCCTATTTGCCTTGGTAGATGGAACGCTGTTTCAAGGTTTTTTAGCAGAAGGACTTGTTAGAACCGATGCCGGTTTGGGGTCTGTGATGATTGACTCTCAACCTCTGGCTGTCGCCTTGCTGTCTCGTTGGCTATTTGGAGAGCAAATTGGCCTGTGGGGCTGGCTAGGACTGGCACTTGGAGTGTTGGGTATTAGTTTAATTGGCTTGCCAGGTGAATGGTTTCTAGGTTCTGATATCCTACACGCCACCCCTAACTCTGCACTCCTTAGCCTAGATTTGTTCCATGGTGAATGGCTGATGCTGTTGGCAGCTCTTTCTATGGCAGTCGGCACCGTTCTGATCCGGTTTGTTTGTCGCTATGCTGACCCTGTAGCGGCGACGGGATGGCACATGATCATCGGTGGATTGCCGCTATTTGCTCTTTCAAACAGGGTGGAATCACAGCAGTGGGTGAATCTTGACCTGGGTGGTTGGATGGCTCTGGGCTATTCCACTCTGTTCGGCAGTGCGATCGCTTACGGCTTGTTCTTTTACTTCGCCTCTAGCAGCAGTCTCACCAGTCTCAGTTCTCTCACCTTCCTTACACCCGTATTTGCTCTGCTGTTTGGCAACCTGCTGCTCTCTGAAATCTTAAGTCCGCTCCAGTGGGTAGGAGTTGGTATCACTTTAGTTAGCATTTATTTAATTAACCAGCGCGAAACGCTGAGAAAAGCCAGTCGAACCCTTCAAGAGGAAGCGACCCCGCCGTCCGAATACCGACTAGAACCTTCTGCACCGCTAACATCTACGGAGACACCATCAAAGAACCTGTCTGTAGGGGAAAATCCGGTACCATTACCATGAATTTGGTAATTAATCGAATTAAGTTTTTCAACTAATGTTTTAGTTGTGCAAAGTATTGTGTTCGAGCGAAGTTGATTGCGCTAGTATCTACCAGAAGTTTAAGAGAGTCTTCACGCAGACCTGCGGCTGTTAACCGTACCGCTTTTTAGATGGTCCTGCTTTGGCGTCGTTACTTATTCCATTACTATCGCTATAGCTCGCGATAAATATCCGCTATGAGGATTTTACTGGTCGAGGATGATGAGCTGATTACTGAAGCTCTTGTAAAAGTCCTGACGGGCCAGCACTATACCGTTGATGTTGCTACCGATGGTCAAGAGGGTTGGGACTTGGTTGAAACTTTTACCTATGACCTGCTCTTGCTCGACGTGGTACTACCAAAGCTGAGCGGCATCAAGCTTTGCCAGCAGTTGCGCTCTCAGGGTAATCGTATTCCTATTCTGCTGTTAACTGCTCTAGACAATAGTACCGACAAAGTCATTGGGTTGGATGCAGGAGCGGATGATTATGTTGTTAAACCTTTTAACCTGCAAGAGTTGTTGGCTCGTATACGCGCTCTACTTCGTCGAGGGAGTTCGACCTTGCTGCCTGTGCTTGAGTGGCGAGACCTGTGCCTCGACCCTAGTACCTGTGAAGTCACCTATAGAGACCGGCTTCTGCATCTGACCCCAAAAGAATATGCTTTGCTGGAGCTTTTCTTGCGTCACAGCCGCCGTGTATTTAGCCAAGGAGCGATTCTAGAACATCTTTGGTCGTATGAGGAACTACCTGAGGAGGATACAGTTAGAGCGCACATCAAGGGCTTACGGCAGAAAATAAAGGCAGTGGGAGGTCCAACTGATTTTATTGAGACAGTTTATGGTCTAGGTTATCGTCTTAGGCTGCCATCTAGGGCCGAGAAAACCACACCTTCAATTGAGAAAGAGCGGGTACAGCAGACGATAGCAGAAGTCGCTGAGGTTTGGGAGCGGTGCAGAGAAAAGTTTAGTGACCGAGTCGCAGTCCTTGAGCAGGCGATCGCCGCCCTACTCAACGACACTCTTACTGATGCACTGCGACAACAGGCGGAGCAGGAAGCCCACAGACTAGCGGGTTCATTAGGTATCTTTGGCTTCGCCGAAGGCTCGCGGTTAGCACGAGAAATAGAGCAGCGATTTCAAGCTCATATGTCTTTGGGCCAGGAGCGGATGCAATCCGAACTGTTAGTGGCTTTGCGCCGGGAGCTACAGGGAAAGACATTTACTCCACCTCAGCTTGACGCGCTCAGTGAGCGCCAGCCTGTGCTGTTGGTGATTGACGATTTAGAACTAGCTGGGCAGTTGATCGTAGAAGCTGCTAAATGGGAAATAAGGACTGTTGTTGCCATCAACTTATCCCAAGCTAGAGATGTCATCCTAGCCGACCGTCCACAGGTCGTACTGCTTGGCCTCTGGTCGGATGTTGAGGACAGCCTCAGACTGCTGGCAGAACTGAATGCCCGTAAACCTCCAGTGCCAGTGCTGGTTCTCGCTGCCCAAGCTCAATTGAGCGACCGGGTGAAAGTAGCTCGCCTAGGTGGACGGGGGTTTCTATCCCAGTCAATGTCACCTGCCCAAATACTAGAAGCTGTTACCCAAGTGCTACAGCAATGCCGCCTTCAGGCATCCAAGGTGATGGTCGTGGATGACGACCCACAAATGCTGCTTGTACTGCGAACTTTACTAGAGCCGTGGGGAATCGAACTCACAACCTTAGATGACCCACGCCAGTTCTGGGACGTTTTAGAAGCATCTGCACCGGATCTGCTGATTTTAGACATTGAAATGCCACACTTAAGTGGAATTGATCTGTGCCAGGTGGTGCGCAATGCCCCCCGCTGGAGCAGGCTGCCAGTATTGTTTCTCTCGGTTCATACAGATGCTGATACGGTACATCGAGTTTTTGCTGCGGGTGCTGACGACTATGTCAGCAAGCCGATTATCGAGTCCGAACTTGTCACCCGTATCTTTAACCGCCTGGAGCGATCGCGACAGTGAGGTTTTGTACTTAACATCACAAACAAGCTTAACAACCAACTGGCTCTGTGGCTAGATGTTAAGCGAAGTAAATAAGTAGATAATTCCGAGTTGCTCACTTCCTAGATAGTAGCTATGACGACTAAGCGAATTTTGGTCATTGATGATGAAGATGATATTCGGGAAGTCGTTCAGCTCTCCTTGGAGATAGGCGGCTGGGAGGTGTTGACCGCTTGTTCGGGAAGTGAGGGGTTCGCCAAGGCCGAGGCCGAGCAACCTGACGCCATTCTTCTAGATGTAATGATGCCTGATCTGGATGGAGTTAGTACTTTTCGACAGCTACAGGCTAATACTCTGACCCGGCACATTCCGGTGATATTGCTAACGGCTAAGGTGCAGGCTGCCGATCAGCGTCGATTTGCCGAACTGGCGGTGGCTGGAACAATCTCCAAGCCCTTTAATCCTTTGCACCTGACTAGCCAAATAGCACAAGCACTAGGTTGGATGCAAGCATTATGAAGTCGCGATCTGAAGATGAAGCGGCAAGACTCGCTGCCCTGCACCGATATGAAATTCTTGACACTGAACCCGAGCAAGCGTTCGACGATATTACCCGTCTAGCTGCATATATTTGTGGGACCTCCACTGCCTTAATTAGCCTAATTGATGATTCCCGCCAGTGGTTCAAGTCGAAAGTAGGATTGGATATGACGGAAACATGCCGTGATGTATCGTTTTGTGCCCATGCAATCCTACAGCCAAACAAGGTTTTAATTGTCCCAGATACGCTGCTTGACGAGAGGTTCGCGACAAATCCACTGGTAACTTCTGCTCCCCATATTCGGTTCTATGCAGGTGTACCCCTGGTTACACCTGAGCAACATGTGTTAGGGGCACTTTGTGCAATCGACTTTGTCCCACGGCAGCTCAGCCTGGAGCAAGTGGAGGCATTGCAGGCATTAGGTCGTCAGGCGATCGCTCAACTGGAACTACGGCGAAACCTGGTCAATCTGGCACGTACCAACACTCAGCTTCAGCAGGCAGAAACTGAACGTCAGCAAGTAGAGGCGACGCTACAGAAAGCATCTGACGAGAGCCTGCGCCTAGCGCGTGCTGTTAATTCCGCCTCAGACGGAGTCGTGGTTACAGACCCAAACAGAGCGGACAACCCAATTATTTACACTAATCCCGCTTTCTTGCGAATGACTGGCTATCCGATCGAGGAGGTGATTGGCTATAATTGCCGCTTTTTACAAGGTGCCGATACAGAGCCGCGAGCGATCGCTCAGCTGCGGGAGGCGATCGCTGAACGTAGAGAGCTTAAAATCGACCTGCTAAACTATCGCAAAAATGGTCAGTCATTCTGGAACGAACTGAAAATTGCCCCAGTATTCTCAGATGAGGGTGACTTACTCTACTTCGTCGGCATACAGACGGATATCACCGATCGGCGAGTCGTGGAACGAATGAAAGATGAGTTCATCTCGATGGTTAGCCACGAACTGCGTACACCCCTCACCTCAATTCGTGGAGCGCTGGGTCTCCTAGCGAGTGGGTTCCTCAGTGCCCAACCGCAGCAGAGTCAACGGATGCTGGAAATTGCCTTGAATAACACTGACCGTTTGATACGTCTGATCAACGACATTCTTGACATTGAGCGAATCGAATCAGGTAAGGTCATCATGGCGAAACAAACAGGCGATGCCGCTAACCTAATGAGTCAAGCGGTAGATGCTGTGCGGGTGATGGCCGATAAAGCAGGAGTTAATTTAGCGGTCTCTTCCGTACCAGCTCATCTATGGGCCGACCCAGACCGGATTATCCAAATCCTTACTAACTTGCTCAGCAATGCGATTAAATTTTCGGCTCAGGGATCTACGGTTTGGCTGACTGCCACACTTCAAGGGGAGCAGATATTGTTTCAGGTCAAGGACCGAGGGCGGGGCATCCCTACCGCTCATCTAGAGACGATTTTTGAACGCTTTCACCAAATTGATGCCTCTGACTCTCGCCAAAAAGGAGGCACTGGTCTAGGTTTAGCTATCTGTCGTAGCATTGTGCAGCAGCACGGGGGTCGCATCTGGGCTGAAAGCGTCCTGGGTGAGGGCAGTACTTTCTGCTTTACCCTGCCAGTGTTGCGGGAGGAGATACCTCCTGCTGCCTCTAGTGGCTCATTAGTCCTTATGTGTGATGACGATCCCTCAATCCGAGCTGTAGTACAAACCATGCTAGAACAGCAGGGCTACCAGGTTGTCGCGGTGGCTTCCGGTCAAGAGGCAGTGGAGCAAGCGCTCCGAGAGCGGCCTGATGTTATTTTACTCAACCTAATGATGCCCAGAATGAACGGTTGGGAGACTATGGCGGCTCTAAAGGAGCAGTCGGATACAAGAAATATCCCAATCATCATTCTGAGTGGTTTATTGCCGGATGCCAAAGAACATCCTCACCCAGAGTTTATTGACTGGATAGTCAAACCTCCAGATGAGGTGTTGCTGTTTCAGGCTTTAGAGCGGGCCTTAGTTTTACAGGATAAGAAGGCCAGAGTTCTTGTTGTGGAAGATGATCTCGATTTGGCACGAGTACTCATTGCGATGTTTGAACATCATAGTATAGAGACTTTTCATGCTCAGACCGGACGAGAAGCCATCCAGCTGAGCCAACGCCTGCTTCCTGACTTGTTAGTACTCGACTTGGTGCTGCCAGAATCCGATGGATTTGCTGTGGTAGACTGGCTGCGGCAGCATAACCGCCTGTGTCAAGTACCGCTGATTGTGTATACAGCACAAGACATTAACGACTCAGATCGGTATCGGCTTAGATTGGGCCAGACTCTGTTCCTGACTAAAGGCCGCATTACACCGCAGGAATTCGAACAGCGAGTCATTGGCTTGCTTCATCGGGTTATTCGCCGCAGGGAGAATGGAGATACGGGGACGCGGAGAGTGTTTTAGGCGGGGAGTCAACGTCTCTACATCTTCCTCATTTTAACCTTCACAAGATCTTCATTTTTTAGCTCTAACCTACATATAAGAATTCACACACCATTTTTTAGCAACTTTTAAAAATGCGTACCTCTAAACGGTCACTGCTTGAAGCAAAAATCAGGCATGAAAATAAAGCAAATTTAGATAAAGCAGGGGTAGAATTGCCGGACACAGACGGTGACACTCCCGCTCTTATTGGTTTAAATCGTGGTCGGGTTGCTATCTTCATTGATGGCTCAAACCTGTTCTACGCAGCTCTGCAGTTGGGCATTGAGATCGATTACAATAAACTTCTTTGCCTTTTAACCGCTGGCTCTCGGCTGCTGCGAGCTTTCTTCTACACAGCGGTTGATCGCACAAATGAAAAGCAGCAGAGTTTTCTACTCTGGATGCGTCGAAATGGCTACCGTGTGATCACTAAAGATTTAGTCCAGTTTCCAGACGGTTCTAGAAAAGCAGACTTGGATGTAGAAATCGTCGTAGATATGATAGCTCTGGCAGATTTCTACGACACTGCTATTTTAGTAGGCGGTAACGGCGATTTGGCATACGCAGTGAATGCAGTTAGCTACCGAGGTCCTCGGATTGAAGTGGTCAGCTTACGCTCTATGACGAGCGACAGCCTGATCAATGTTGCTGATCGCTTTCTCGATCTCGATACGATTAAAGAGGATATCCAAAAGGCTCCTCGTAGCTATACTTATCAACCACCGTCTAGTGCTGTAGGAAAAACGCAAAACGAAGTCACCAGTTTTAGTTGATTTCATAGTAAACTACATAATCAGTGCTAAATCTACCCCAGTGGTAATCAAATCTCTATAGTGGTCAGGGTGTTCTCAGTATATTTGTGAGTGGAGGATAGTTAGCATTAGCATTGAGCTAGCTTTAAGTCATCCTTGAATCAGTCACAATGATTGCATCTTCGCGGCTGAGAATTGCTTTATGAGGCTCTGCCACTCAACGTTTCTTCTTGTTACCTGCTTTACTTACCTTGGCTTTGGCCCCGGTGTAGTTATTATTGGTAGTGGCTACAGGTCCCCTGCGATTGCTGCTACTGAATCGTTAGAACTGGCAGCGGATTCCCCATCTGTCGCTGAGATGCCTCGCGGTACAGCCAGTCAAAACCGCTCACAGGCAGATGATGTTAAAATCACTCTCATTGCTGCCAATCAGACTAACCAAGCGAGCGTGACTGTGTGCCGATCCCAGTGGGCTTGGCTGTGGTGGGTACTCGTTCTGATTGGAGTCTTGGGGTCCGTTGGCGCATTACGCTACCTACAGAAATGTTTTGGTAAGGCTAGTAGAGGCGAGTTAGCCCACCGGGAGGTCGAAGCGACCAACCCAAATAGTTATCATTCATCAGCTAACGGTACAGTTAACGACGCGCCAAACCGCAGCTACAATAGCAATACATCGATTCATTTAGAAGTCGAGGCGGTGGAATCACCCCTTATGGAAGGGGAGACGGCACAACGCCAAACAGAGATCTTGCCAGTTGAGCAGACAACCCGCCTTGCCAAAATTAGTATTGTTGATGAGTTGCTCAAAGAATTGCATAGTCCCGACCCAGGAAAGCGGCGGAAAGCTATCTGGGATTTGGGGCAGCATGGAGATTCGCGGTCAGTTCAGCCCTTAGTGGAGTTAATGCTTGACTCTGATTCCAAACAACGCA
>CAXUIV010000100.1:2507-10722 GCA_964250875.1 uncultured bacterium | reverse complement strand
TCCCAGTCATCTCCTCTATGCAGAGTGCTTGGGCACAGACCTGCAACTCATCGTTATCAAACTCTCCCCGGTGGCCGCGTTTGTATTCCACGGGATACCAGCTACCATCGTTCTCTTCAATCAGGTCAGCTTTGCCAATCAGCCGATATCGTTCTGATCTCAACCAGACTGCCCTGATTTGCCAGGTTTCTTCCCGCTGCCCGTCACCAAGAGTATGCACCCGTTCGTGCAGACTGGTTCCCTCGATGGTGTACTGATTGTCCGTAAATCCGCCAATACAGAACATGCGCCAGCATCGATGGGCACAGTAGGAATATTGGTTCAAAGCTGCAATGGGGATGTAGTCAATATCATTCACGATCTTGCTCCGAGTGTTTAAACCTTTGGATAGGAGATTCTTGCCCTAAATTCGCCTCACCATCCCCATCCCCATCGGGGTTTTGCGGCCAACACCTGTATAGAGAGCAAAGTCTGCTATGGTGTTGAGCTGCTTGATGGCAATTGGGTCAACGTCGCCTAGAATGCGATAGGTGATGGTGCCAACGCAGCCAGCCCACCTGCCGTCTGGATGGTTAACCAGTTCAGTCCGGATGTCAAAGTAGCTGGGAAAGAGGAATTCAGTCAGGGTTTCAGGAAAGGGAATGCCGCTATAGTGATTCCAGCGATTGAGCAAGCCGTTAAAAATGCATTCTCGTGTCGGCAAGGCGGAGTCATACTTTCCCTGCCGGAAGGTAGCTGGGGTGCAGAGAATGAAGGCGAGCTGGCGGGTGCTGTCGGATGCCTGTTCGTAAAGTTGGGCGTAGGACCTGAAGTTTGCCCAAGGTTGAGTAGATTGGGCAGTGCCGAGAATACTAGTGATTTGCAGGTTTGCTGGACCGAGATGCCAGGGATGGTTAGGATTCAGGTTCAGCCAGAGTGGGGTTAGGTGACTGAATAGGTCATCATCAAGCAGGGAGATGCGCCACCAACAGGGAGTTCCAGCCGAGATCGGCTGTTTGTGTTCCCACTGCAAGGTTTGGTCTCGATGGATACGGTGGCTCTGCCGATCAGTAGGAGAATTGCTTGCTTGTAGGGGACTCAGGGTAAAGGTTTTCTCGGTCTTCTGTTGGTGGAGGCGATCGCCAAGCGATCGATCAGCTGAACTGACCAGGGTTAGAAATAGGGCATGGAAATGCTTACCCGTAAGATAGCCTAGTGGAATGGGCGAGGTGGGAAGTAGGTTGAGAACGAGACTATGTGGCATGATATAAACTTGAGGATCGCTATCCCAATAGAACGCTGACCATAATCCGAATGATTAACCAGTTAGTGGGGTATACCCTCTAAACAATGTAGAACTCCTCTTCATCGGGGCACTTCAGAGCAAAGCCAGCCGAGGCGATCGCCAAAATGCCGGATAAGCTTGGGAAGAACTTGTACTGCTTAGATAAAGGGGAATTATATGCAGAGATCTCAATTGGGTAACATTCCAATCCTTGTCTTTGCAAACGCACGATCGCCCAGCGGTTTTTTGCGGTTTCGGGGACAATAACGCCTGGAATGAGCTGCTTCTCAATAATTGATGGCGTCGGTCGTACAACATCTCCATATCTTCGCTCAACGCGACAGTCATCAAATGCGTAAAGCTTGCTCAAAAAAGTGTTCTTAAATTCTTCTAAATCATCAACTTGTAAGGAGAAAGCTAAGTTGTAGGAATCCTCCGCTCGCGATTTAACTTCAATCCGAACACCGTCAGACTCAAACTCATAAAAGCGCAAAAGATGTATTGGATCGAGGGTAGTCTCTCCCACTTCATCTAGAAGCAAGTTGTGCGGATCGTAGATTTTCACATTCTTGAACAAGCTGTCTCGGAATCGAAAGAGGGGGGTGTAACTTGCCTGTAGAACCCTAGCGTACTCTTGTAAAGTCTCTGCCAGCTCTTGGTCCTGCTGAATCCGTCCCACAGCAAATTCAAGAGAGGTTTGTCCAGACCGAACCTCTTCCCAGTCCTCAGGACAAACTGCTTTGAGGAAACTCATGACACAGTTTTGTCCTCCCTTGATATATTTCCACTTCTTTTGAATTTCCTCAATGGTTGTTCCAGCGATATTTTCCGCGCCTTGCAAAACTTTTATCCGTTTCCGATAGAAGTTCCATTCGCGTTTTCCATTAAAGACCGCTTGCAGTTTTTGATAGAGTTGCATTACCAAATGCTCATCGGGCAAACCGTCTAAAGCAGTTTCGAGTTCTAGCAGAGGCTTAGCAATTTCTAGAAATGCCTCTGATCTCCAGTAGATCTCCAAAAACGGACGTTTCATACAGTCTAAACTCTCTAGCATTTGCTTGAGCGCCTCCCGTCCACCGGAACAATCTAGACTCTCAATTTCTTGTTCCCATGCTTGTTCGGGTAAGTAGGCAATTGCTTCCGAAGGAACATCCGTTTGAGCCTTACCGAGAACTCGTCCGACTCGACCAAGCCGCTGCCAGAAAGCAAAGCGATCGCGCGTTGAAAAAATTAACCAATCAAGGTTCTGTCGATTTGGCGCATCCTCACGCTCAAAGTTGAACCCAACATCTACAGTGCTGGTTGCAAGAATAACTTGCTTCTGGGCTGCTTTCTGGCGTTGAGCAATGGGTGTATCGCCTGTAATGCGTCCACAAATGTTTTCCAGACCTCGCGCCCTGAGGTTATCAGATACGCGATTGAGCATGTCTTTGGAGTCGAGAATAACTGCACCGTTGAGATCGACACGATCTTGCAGCCTCTGAACGACTTCGTTCGCAATTTCGGCAATCATTGAGTCTCTGTCCGACTGCTGGCGAATTTCTAAGCTAACTGCCGTTTGAGAAGGAAGGAGATGGTCAGTTTGTGATTCTCCATCAATACGAGCAATCCTAACACCAGACTGTTCAAGGGTTTTTAGAGCTACATCACAGGCTGGTTCTGGTGTTGCTGTTAGGAGAACAATCTTGCGCCTGTTTTGAAAGAAGCCGAAAACCTTTGACAAAGCTAAATAGAAGAACAAGCTGACAAGCTGCTTGGCATCGTACAGGTGAAACTCATCAAAGATGACTGTTGAGAAACTGCTATAGAAAACACTGGCAATGTTACCGCGATCAAGCTTGTTGTAGGCAAAAAACGTCGAGTAGTAGAAAATATCTGGGTTAGTGACGAGTAGAAGTGGTCTACCACCCCCACATTCAGGAAAAACAGTTGCAGGTTCGCGCAGCACGTTGTAAAGTTTTTCGCCAGAGCGTTTGCCAACCCGATCATCTGTCCACTCTTTGACATGTTTTGCAGATGCAGCCTTGACGATGTGAGGTAGATTCGCCTTGCGCACAAACGCTTGGGCTGCTCTGGTCTGCTGTTCGATTAATGCATTGGTTGGAGCAACATAAACTGCATTGCGCTGTGAGTTATGTTTCAGTACGCTTAACCCTGCATCGGTTTTTCCCGTTCCTGTTGGAGCAAGGTCGAGGATAATGTCATGGG
Organism: uncultured bacterium; assembly: GCA_964250875.1. Classification (GTDB taxonomy): domain Bacteria; phylum Cyanobacteriota; class Cyanobacteriia; order Cyanobacteriales; family Chroococcidiopsidaceae; genus CAXUIV01. The sequence continues at coordinate 7,250 of CAXUIV010000100.1, read as the reverse complement.
ATCGAGCTGCCTCGTAAACATCAACCTGGTGTTGGAGTGCTTGCCCCATGAATTCCAGGTCGGATGGTAGATTAGGACAGGCAGCAATGCTGCGTGGTTCGAGATTGATCTTGATATTATTCATCGTTGCGTTCACCACAAAATTTTAGATTCGCGGGTAGGGTAAAGCTACCAACCTGCCAAGCCTCTCCACGAAATCGCAGATTTTTTAGCAGAGAGACAGGAGGCATAGAGATCAAGTCAAAGGCAAGCAGTTCGAGGTTGGTAGGTATATCGGCAGCGCTGAGATAAGCATTACAGCAGTGTTCATTAACTGGAAGCGGCGTTATTGCCAGTTCCCGTACAAGCTCAACGCGTACTTTACTAGTGAACTTGCCTACGCGGATGTATTCAGGGAGTTCACGACTCCCGAACACTATCGTTTGAAACCGATTGCCCCGTTCGATAACTCGCAGGCGTCCGGTTTGGGGAAAATTACTGGGACGGTAAGTGTTAGGCTTTTTTCCCGTTCGCTTGAGTGGTAAATCTTCGCGTGCGATCGCCACACGGTTATTGGTCATCGCATACCAGAAGGAATCAGACAGGGCATTGAAACGCTCAAATCGAAAGGATGCGTTCCCCTCAACCGGCCAAGCGGGCAGAATGTAACACTGTGTTAATGGGCCTAGGTCTTCAAGATATCTCGGTCGTCCAGTATCTCTTCCCGTTAGACGATAGGGCGATCGCGCCCAACCCAAAGCATATGCCAAGGCGTAATTCCCAATTGCTCCCTCAGTGTAGTATGTATCGGATAGCTCCCGTGAGGCAAAGAAAACAGGTTCCGCACACCACAACTCCACTAGATGAGCAGTTTGAAACGGTAGGTTGGAGTCAGAGGAAGTCAGCGAAAGTTCTAACTGTGGCATCGTTTACTCCTCCTGTTCACCTCGTCCCTTTTTCTTGCCTTCGCTTTTAACCTTGCGGAGTGGGGCATAAGACTCGTTGAGACGTTTGAGGAATGCTCCCTGTTCACTCAGCGCCCAATGGCGATCAACATCATCAATGAAGACATCGAGTTCAGCAGATGATAGCTGCATTGAAATTCCCCGTTTGTTTGTCCAAGGAGAAATAACAGATTGTATTGCGGCAATGAGCGGCTTAGAGTTAAGAGGATGTTCGAGGGATCCGTCAGCAGTGAGTTTGTCGTAAACTCCTTGCACCAGTTCTAGGGAACTCGGTAGCTCAGCAATTCCGCCAAAAACGCCGAGAATCTGATTTCCCATGCGCCCAACGCGGCTGGAAACTGCTCCATAACGACTTGTCAGCAGGATGTTGCCAAGGGCGTAACGTAGCTCGTCGGCAGTAACGTCCTTGAGTGTGACAATATCGAGGAAGTGAACGCTGGGTTTAATATACTCACTGGTGTTGAGGGCAGTGGAGGCATTGCCTTTCTCATCGCGCATAGTTCCAGTTTCAAAAATGGCGTTGATCGTCCGATCTCCAATCAGTTCGGTTGCAGGCAAAACGCTAAAAGCATCCTCCGTCCAGATGCGGCTTTTTTGTGCCCCTTCACCCCCAGCAGCAAAACCATAGAGGAAACAATCAATACACATCTCGCAAGGGGCGTTCGTGTTCAGAGCGCAAATAGTATCGCTTTTTGGTGCAGAATAGAGCAGTTCGTGCGATCGCAGAAATTCTCGTCCTCGTCGCCGTTCCGGTGCGACCTGCTTACGCTTGGTCATCACCAGTCGGGGAATTGACTCAGTATGCTCAATTCCAGCCTGAACATATTCACTACACATAGACTCCCCCGTTCCCTCTGTCCGAAAGATGGTTTCAGATTGCGTAGTACGGAGTACGACAACACCAATCGTGCGTCCTTTTGGGAAGTTTTCGTAACTGGGTGCAAGAAACGGTTGCAGCTTTTCAATCGACATGATGGTTACTCCTATTTGGTCTCAGCTTGTTTAGCTTGGGCTTTAAGTTCTTGGCGAGCTTCCTGTAAGAAAAACAGGTAGGCGGCTTCTAAAGTTTTGCTATCGGTTAAGAGTTTTTCTGGGCGAGAGTGGTAAACCTCCTCAAACAGTTTTTGCAGCACTTGGTAAAACTGTTTGACTCGCTCGTACTTCGTCGCACCGACTCCGTAGTCGCGGATGCGGTCGAGGCGGGTGTGATACTCCTGAACCAGAGCAGCGAAAATAGTCTCCCAGTCCATGTGGGACTTGCGCGACCGAACCGCCTTGATGAATTCAGAAAATGGTTCAGCTTGAGCGGTACGACGGAACGAACTACCGCGTAGCTTGCTGACCTCAGCAATGTGGGCTGCTTGCTTAAGGTAATTGGAGACGCGCTCGTGTTCTTCTGACATTAGACTCCTCAGTAGATTATTCAAAGGTTCGCGAATACGATTCCAAGCAGCTTCCAGGTTGGGATCGTCTTGTCGTAAAAGCCATCGCAGCAACACATGATAGAGATCGAGCGGTCGGCCCGCGGCGCGTGCTAAATCGTAGAGACAATCATCTTTTTTTTGCAGGTTAGCGACACTGATAGCCAAACTACCAATGCACTGCAATCGCTCCAGAACCTGTTCGGCAGTTACAACAGACTGCTGTTCTTGTCGCGATAAATGACCTTGGCGTTGATAGCTCCCTGTTCCGAGTAAAGGCTGTAGTGCAGAGGGAATACCCTCAACTCTGCCAAAGACGTTCCACTCAGGCTTAACTTCTAAATTGGCACTGAGAATGAAGGGCAACCCAAAATCAGGGGCAAGCGATAGTTCTAGCGCCAAGCGTAATGATTTGAGCAAGGCAACAGAACTGTTGGCATCACCCCAAATCACTGGAATCGTGACAGAGGAGTAGGTAAACTCTGAACGCTTTGGCAGTGCAAACCCAACAACTTTATTAGCTTTAAAGGCGATGATGTTATCTTGATACAGTTGCAGTTCGTCAACTGTGACCGCTCCATCCTCTGCATTAGTTGCTGCCGTATCGCGAAGCCACCGTCGCCAAATAGCTTGCAGTTCGGGACTTGACCCTTGAGGTAAGGCAAAGTGCAGATACAGTGGGTCTTGCTTACTTGCTTTTGGGAAGTTAGCGCCTACAGCCATTAACTGGTAAGCCAGAGATGCCAGCGTATCTGCTCGACGCTTAGGTTCAGCAATCATTCCTCCCGGCTGCCGGTTTGAAAAAGCTTGTACTTTCGTTCCTGGCGGCATTTTGCTAGAAATCAGCTCGTCTACCTGAGCCGACATAGCTCCTAAAGAGCAACGCTGACGTGGATTGGCTTCGACATAGGCGCTCAGTTCTGCAAATCCTTCCCAGCCAGTTGCACCAGAAAAGTTCAGTAATCGCCTGACTGCTGTTACCAGCTCTTCTGAAACATCAACCTCTTCGCTTTGCCGAAGCTGGAAAGAGTCTTGTAACGTTCCGCGAATACTCTCAATTCCGGACCTCAAGGCTTTGGTAGCAAACAGGCTACGTCCATACTGAGCATTGAACGGTTCTAGAGCATGACGCTGTTCCGGGGAAAGCCCGACATGAGTGGCAATGCGATCCCAGGCAGATTTAGGACTAAGTTCGGCTTCTCGATAGCTCAGATAGGCAGCTTTCATCCCCTCCGAAAGCGCAAACTCATCAGCGGTTGTGACGGCAGTCAATCCAACTGCCTGGGCAGCAGCAACAGCGTCTTTTCCAGCATCATTGCCGTATTTCTCAATATCCTGTACAACTTTGTCAGCTTTATAGCCGCTCAATTTTCTGGTAAGCAGGATTTCAACTTGTTCGAGCGCAGCTTCTGGATTCTGTTGAATAGCTTGCGGATCGACTTTAATTCCATCTTTGGTTGCTTTGACGAGTTGCTCAACATTACCGCTAAAGACTCGGCCGATCCTCTTCTGCCACTGCTTGGCAATCTCGACTGTCAAATCCTCGCTGGGAAATGCTTCGCCTTCAAAAGTCTGCCCGTTGGGGTTGATGGCAAGAGTGTGTAAGCCACGCTTGTGTAAAACCTCCTCACAGGCTGATAGTAGAAGTGAAGTTAGATAGCCTCGGTCTTCCGACAGCGTAACCTTAAACAGCCGACTGGGGCGACGGAAGGCAACCGTCAACTCATTTTCAACTTTACGAATGCGTTTTCCTTCCTCGATCCCAAGGTCGAAAAGATCGCCACCGATCAGCATCGCGGCCCAAAGTTGAATGTTAGGGTCCTCTGGCAGAAAGCGCATCCCATCACTAGCGCTGTGACCAGAGTGCCGTTCAATGAGTCTACGAACAAGTTCAAGATCTTCGTCAGTTTTGACCAACTGGCTGACACAAGCGCGGTCAAGTTGTCCTCTTAGAAATTCGCGATCGCGAGCCAATGTTTTGACTTTACGCTCACCCTCAACCAATTTGTTCAGATCGTGAACGGCGGTTGCCGCAAGAATGCAAGCACGTTTCTGTTCAGGAACTTCAGCAATTTTGCTGGTGGTAAGGACAAACTGACAGGCTGAGTCGAGGTGTTCAGCCAGAGTCCGTCCTTTACGTGTTCCATACTGTCCATGGGCTGCATGTAGCTCATATAGCTTAGGTCGAATCTCATTAAAGTATTGCTCGTCTAAATTTTCCGGCTCCTGAACCACAATCCGACGGCGTTTCAGCATCTTACTTCCCTCCCATCTAGTGGATATGGGTAGACAGTGCGCTCAATGAGACTCAACATCGAACATCATCATGGCTTATGGTGAGTCGGATGCTGAATTCTCACAGCATAGTGTTCCCATTG
>CAXUIV010000100.1:0-2407 GCA_964250875.1 uncultured bacterium | reverse complement strand
CCCTTCATCCTGTCCTTAGAACAGCTCAATGCCTTACGACAAGCTATAAAGGACCTCATTGATGCCGGACATCTGGAAGAGGCTCAAATTCTACTTACACTTTTATTGGAGCGGGGCAACATGGAGCCTCCCCTCCGCCAATCGCTGCTGCAACAAGTCAGCCAGCCTACGAGAGCATGGCGCATTCTCGTCGATGAGCAAATCACCAAACAGCAACCCTTCCACTTGCTCTATCGTAACGCTCAGGGACAGGAGTTGACTTTCACCGTTCGTTATGCTGAGATCTGCTTTCACGAAAAACGCTTCTACCTGCTGATCTGGTGCGAAGAGACGGCAGATGTGGAACAGGACATACCCGATCTGCCCGAACTCTGGCATAATCGCTGCCTCCGTCTAGATCGCATTCAAGAGATGTCAGTTGTACCAATCGGCGGAAGGTGGAAGGGAGAGTTAGATTTCATCAAAGTGCAATTACACTTTAGGCGCGGGTTGGTAAAAGCTTACGAATCTAAACCTGACGATATAGACGATGCCATTGTCGGAGACGTCCGTCAGATCACCCGGCGAGTTGCGAACGCCTTCTGGCTGATTCGAGAAGTTTCTCAATACTGGGAACATTGCGAAATCGTCGCCCCAGAGGCTCTGCGCGATCGCTTCAAGCAGAAGTTACGCACTTTAGGCAATATCTACAACATTACAGCTACTGAGGAAACCCAACAATGACTAGTGACCACCCCTCACTTAAGACGCCCTGAGCGCAGAATACTAGCAACCAGCCACAGCCCCAAAAAGCTAGCAACAGCAAACAGAATATTACTCAGCAAGGATAACTCACTCGTTTTTGCCCCAGTGGAGATAATTGCTGCACCCATAATGAGTGAACCGACCAAAATGCTGAAGGAAAGCCGGTTCGCTGAATCGTCTACAGTGCGGCGTAAACCATCCAAGCCTCGCAGAGTGATATTCCACTGCAAAGTTTCTGATGTTACTCGGTCCAACAGCAGCTCAATTTGACGGGGAGATTGTAATGAAAGACTTTTGAGATCGAGGGCAGTTCTTAACAGCGATTGGACTGGGTTAGCGCCGAATAACTGTCTCCGAAACAAGTCTGTAATTAGGGGTTTAATCTCGTCTAAAAGGTTAATCTCCGGATTAAAGGCACGAGTTACCCCCTCTAAGTTAGCCAAGGTTTTCGCATACAAACCCATATTGGCAGGTAGCCGAATTTTATTGCTGCGGGCAACTTGCAGCACCTCATAAAACACCTGGCTGAAGTTGATCTGGGACAGGCTCAAGTTATAGTACTTGCGCAGCATCCGGTCATAGTCATTTTCTAAGCGTGACAAAATCACCGGCTGGGCAGAATCAGACAGCTGTAGCGTTAGCTGGCTGCACCTCTGGGCATCTAAGTCCACGATCGCCAACAGCATCTCTGTCAAAATCTGCTGCGTCCGTGGATCGAGGCGTCCCACCATACCACAGTCTAGCAGCGCCACCCGTCCATCTCTGAGATAGAACAAATTACCGGGATGGGGATCGGCGTGAAAGAAACCGTCGATGTAGATCTGTTGAAAGAAGGCACGGAACAGCAGCGTGGTAATAGCCCCTCTTTGAACAGCTGTCGAGCCATTCGTCCCGTTCTCACCAGCCTCACTATCGAAAGTTGCCAACAGCAGGGGAACTCCATCCAGCCACTCCATCACCAGTAGCTTTTCCGTAGTCAAATCCCAATTAATCTCTGCTACGACGAGCTGTGTGGGATCGAACCAGCGACTGGTGGATAAATTCCGCCGCAGCTGATCTGTAAAGCCAGCTTCTCTGGTGAAATCGAGTTCTGCCTCCAGCGCCGTGCTGAATTCCTCTGCAAGAGAAACAACCTCGTAGTCCCGCCCGAAATCAGTGCGAGCTACCAAATCCGCTACACCCTTAATCAGAGCGATATCCTGGCTAACAGTCGCATCAATGCCAGGACGTTGCACCTTGAGAGCGACTTCACGACCATCTACCAGTGTGGCTCGGTGGGTTTGAGCAATGGATCCAGCTGCAACTGGCTCAAAGTTGATTGTAGAGAAAACTTCAGCCAAGGGACGCTTCAGCTGTTGTCGAATGACCACCTCAATATCTGACCAAGGTACTGGCGGTACTGCGTCTTGAAGGGTTGATAGCTCCTCGATATAATCGGCTGGCAGAAGGTCAGGACGGGTACTCATCAACTGACCCAACTTGACATAGACAGGGCCTAGATCTACCAAGATATTGCGTAGCACAGCTGGTGTGGGCAGCTGAGGTTCATCAGCTTTGGCTCCAGTTAGCAGCCGTCGCATGTAGTCCCAGCCATTACGGAAGACGACTTCGATAATGTCTCGCTGACGAGAAGTAGTTTGAGTTAAAAACACAGTTGGAGTAG
>CAXUIV010000099.1:0-10729 GCA_964250875.1 uncultured bacterium | reverse complement strand
GTATGTGAGGTACCAGCGCACACAAAGCAGGATGAACTCAGATTGATAATGCCGCCACTTGAAAGGGTTTGACTTGGACATGGAGAGAGGTCAGATTGGAACACGGCCTGCTCACTCTACCATCTCTCTATTTTTGCAACACAACCGCCAACACGGAGCCAAAGGGCCTACATAATCGCCAAGCCGCAAAGGATATGCACAATCGCCCCGAAAGACGCGCCCATGATCATCCCGCAATCACGACATCCGCGATCTGAATCACTGCGGCGGTAAAGAGAACCCACGCGACAGCTGCCCCCCCAAACCCGAACGGCAGGATACCGGCTGCCAGCCCGAACGGAATGGAGCGTGCTGCATACATACGCACGTAGAATATTTCACCGCGTTCGATGTGACTCGAACCGGAGAGAGATGCTGGTCGGACAAGAGCAACCACGGCCCACACTGCCGAAGCGAGAGATGCGACGAGATTCAGAACAAGAAGGGCAGTTTGCATTGTTAGCACCTTAAATGTAATTGTAGGTAAGGATTCAGGTGTTGGCATCCGGGATGAGAGAAGGCAGGTCCAGGTCAAGGGGTGAGGCTGTAACCATTAAAGCTTGCTTAAAGAACTCAAAAGCCGAGCGTTCCTATGCACGACAGGTCTGAATGACGGTGAGTAAAATTGCGGTCTGTGCAAAGCCTGTCATGGAGCGCGAACCCGAAGGGTTCGCAGTCGCCTGCGGAGGGAAACCCTCCTGCAGCGCTGCCGCACCACCACAAACTTTGCGTTTGGTGACAGCTAGCCGCAAGGAACGTTCGGAGCGATTATTATCAGGAGGCACCTCTGGATGGTCCAGGAAATACAACCACTGGTCAGCTTTGTCGCGTAACGAGCGCAACAACAAACCCGCCGCATACCCGGCTTTGGGCAGCCACTGCTGGAGTGCCGTTTTGACCTCGATTTTGAAGGCATCGGCCCAACTGCGGTAAGCACTGGCGTCTTGAGTCTCTCGCCATTGGCGGTGTGCGTCAAAGGCGGCATCAATCAAGTCGATGAACACCTGTCCCAGTTGCGGATTGTGACCATGCTTGAGTTTAATGACCTTCTGAAAATGTCGGCTCAAATGGGCCAGACATTTCTGTTGAGCGCTGACTGCATAACCATTGTAGACACTGAAGTCACTCGCTCGCCTCTGGCTTGCCCTGCTCTGAACGCTTGTGAATGTCACTCGATGGCGGTTTTGACGAACTCCGACTATCGCTGCTCGCATTCGTCCTCAACCGCTCTATTTCTTCCACCAGTTGCTGCATGATTTCCTGCTGACGCAAGATGAGATCTACCAACGCCTCTATCGGCGTTTGCATTTACTTTTCTCGCGCTCAACTATCGGTGGCATCTGGATCGGCTTCATACTGCTACAGTATATATTTCTCCCACTTTGTCAAGTCCTCGGCACCTGAATCCTTACACAAAATTTCAACTCAACAGTTCAAATGCAGCGGACAGTTAAAAATGACTGGTGCTGAGTTCGAGGTTGTCTGTCGCCGCTCACCTTCATCGTTAGACCGAAAAACAAACCTACATGGCACGCTGGAACCATAGATTCTGTATGTTGTCTCAAGCTCCTGTAAAAGCCAGAGATGGTTGATGGGGATGGGGTTGCAACAGAAGTGATGCATCGCTGAGAATAACCATATCCAGCTTCGGTCGCGCAGATGTCGCACGTCCTGTTCGAAGTCTTCAACGTCGTAGTGAACATAGATGCCGCGACCAGAAATCAGTTTTTGGAAGTCTATCAGGTCCATTCCAGCAATTTTGCTGGCGCGGCTGAGGGTTAATGCGTTCCTGCCCAAAGAGGGCGATCACAATTTTCCGCAACCAGTCACTCTGATTGAAGTCATTGGTTTGGGTGAGGCTGTCTGGAAGGTTGAGGGCAATTTACATGGTGATTCCCTAACGCTATGGGTTTATTCTAAGCTTGACTTTATCCAATTCAAGCAGCGTGGCAGAGCAGGCTGAACCAGCAGTCTAATAAGGCATTTGGCATTTTCACCATGTTGGTTGTTCTTTCTAGCACCGCTCGCTCAAGACGATATACAGTCAGCTATCTACTCGCATAGCATAGGGGAATACGACAGGGCGACCAAGCCAACAGAGGAGGATAGAAATAATGACGGTTGAGACTTTCAACATTGGTACTCATAAAGACATCTGCGAGATTTTAGTCACGAGCTGCTTAGCAGAACCTAGACGACAAGCTGTATTCCGCTTTTGTTTTGCTGAGTACGCTCCTATAGTCCTGATGACGGAGAGCATTACAGGGCAAGACGGGCAATCATATTACATCAGCCAAGCTGGGGAGCAGCTCGACATTCTGAGATTGCTTGAGGTGTTAGGTAGAAATGAAACCGGCTGGTTATTTGGTGACGGTCTTGTGCGCTCACCCAAACCCTCACGGTTGCGCTGGGAGGTGATCAAGGAAGCTATCGAAACCAGTCGCAAAAGCCTGGTAGGAGCAGAAGTAAATGTCTAAGATGAGACACATAGGCGATCGCTGATTTCCTCAACGATAACTTCAAAGCCGAGATTTCGCGGCAAAGCAAGCCCTAATTTTCAAAAATCTTCTCCATCGGGGTTACGCTTCCCCGTGCTGGACGGCTACGTGTACATACAAGTGGAACCTATACCAGGAGAAGCCCCTGGAAGAGGAATGCATGATGGACAACCCGATTCTGATTTACGCGCTCGCAGCACAAAAGGACAGCCTTCGGCGACCCACGGTTAGTAAAAAGCTACCGTGTACACACAAGTTGATCGCTACCTCATCTCACAGAAATATTGTTCGCCACAACCTTGATTTCTCGTTCGTTATTCTCAATAGAGCGTAGTTATTGAAATCAAGCCGATTTTTGAAAACGTTGATTGATAGGGATTTCAGGACTTGTGGGCATGTTTTTTGACTTGTGTGTACGCCATAGCCTCCAGGATGAAGCCCGATTCCGGACAGGTATCGTTCTGGAGTAGTCTGCATTAATGTGTCAACACCCATTTCATCCAGAGGTCATCAAACGTTTCTTGAGTGGCTGTAACAATGCTTGACTTATCAGCTCCCAGTACGCCATTGAAGATGATCTGCCCTGCTGGTGTCTGCTTCATATTAACCCAGCAATAGAAGAGCCTGCAAAGAGATAGGCAAAAAAGATAGAATTGAGGTACAAATAAACCAGATGCCCGATTACTGAATCCCACGACTCAAGATTACATACGCTCCTCTAGCGCTCCGCCTACGAGAGCAGGGCAGAGGGAAGATATGTTGCTAATCTCTGCAACTTCATCATTGAGAAAGCAGTGACGGAGACAGATGAACGGGGCAACATTCCAAAGCAGAAAGACCCCTCTGCAACTAGTAAGGGTAAATAGGAGCGATGCTAATGACTCAACTAATTGAGAAGACTACAGACCAGCGCACTGTTTTACAGGGAACGTGGGAGCATTTCAAGCACCTTCAAAAGGGATATGAAGAGATTTCTCGTGCGAAGTTGTCTTACTACGAAGGAACGATCGAGATTCTTATGCCCGGTGAAGATCACAGCACGTTTACTCAAGTGATTGGCTATTTGATCATCACTTTCATGATTGATCAAGGTATCGCATTCAAACCCACAGGTGACAAGACTCAAGAGCGAGAGGGGGAAGTCTCTGCACAAGCAGACCAGTCCTACTGGATTGAAAAACCGAAGGCAGTTCCTGATCTCGCAATTGAGGTCGTTTTTACCAGTGGTAATGCTTCCAAACTTCCAAAATACCGTGCTTTAGGCGTTTCCGAGGTGTGGTTTTGGGAAGACGGCACATTAGCGCTTTACCACTTGAAAGATAATGAATACAAGCGTATTGATCGGAGTGAGTTACCAGGGTTGAAAGACTTAGACTTAGATCTTCTGAAGCGCTGCATTCTCATTGGTGAAACTGATTTAGGCCAAGCGGTTAAGGTGTTTCGACAAGGAAGTAATTAGCGAGGATAAAAATGGATTGATGGCTGTCCTTTATAATAGCTCAGCAGATCTAGAGGACGAAACGTTGAAGGTGTCAGTATAAAAAACGTTCTCATCTGCACAAACTGCAAAAGTCACCCGCTCGCATCCTCAAGTATTTTCAGTATCCTTTCATTATTTATGCTGCCCAACTATCTGTCGCCTCAATCATTGCCGGGTTAATAATTGCTCTTCACGGCCCACTCTAGCCGTTACACCCTCCTTCCACATTTTCGTACTTACCAACTTTGGGAAAAGGGGTAATGCCGCTAGATTTGGTTGCATAGGTTCCAAAAACAGTACCGATGTTGACTAGCCGCTTTATGAAAGCGGCTTTTTAATGGGAATTAAGGCAAAGAGGAATGACTTTCTAGTTCCCCAAGCAGCCTCTAACAACCACAGCAAACAGTATTCCTAATTACGCATGTTTTTTACACAACAAGTTGCTCTAAGTTGCGCAAATTTACTCAGTAGATTGTTTTAAGTACTGTGGATTACGAGCATAGCAAAGTAGAGCGTCAAGCGGGAGGAGAACGGGATGGGGGCGGTAGTCAGAACCTATCACGGCAGTGGATTTTAGATGAATTTGGCTTCGACATTGAGCTAATCGGCAACTGCACGCCACAGCAAGCGAATGAGTTAGCACGACAGTCAAAGGCTTTAGCGCAGCAGCTAGAAATTGCCAAAGCGATCGCCAAGCACGCTAAAGAAATTATGAAGAACAAGAAGGAGATCGAACGGATTCGAGCCGAAGCGGTTGAAGTTGGACTGAGTGATAAGGAAGAAGTTGATAAGTACGTCCGGGCAACGGTCTTGCGTTCCGCCATTCACCAGGAACACATTAAAAAGATGATGCAGGACACCACTCAAGGCGTCCAACTGATTCAAACGAAGTCTGGCCTATCACTCCAGGCATCTCACTCAAAATTCCAGGATGAACTACGTGTGGCCCAGGCGCGGTATCAGCAGACATTAAAGGGGCAAAAAACGGCAAGCGATCGCACTCTGAATGGAATGCAAGAGGCAGAAGGGGAGGCGCAAGAGCGCACTGCTGAACGACAGAAGTTCAGCGACTACATCAACGGTCGTGACACAAAGTCCCAGGGCAAAGGCTTCTGGGGTGGACTATTTAAGTAAGCACTATGTACCCGGAAGAAGACTATCAGTTTGACTACGAGAATAGTGGCTCATACCTGTCGCAGCGCAAAGAGAAACCAGCAACGACGATCTTCGGCTACGTCCGGGGTGTGAGTCGTTTGGGGATAATTTTTAGCAGTAGCTTAGCTGTAACGCTGGCTGGTCGTTTGGTGCCATCAATTGTTCCAGGCTGCATCATTCTACAGGTGGTGGCAATAAGCGGCTGTATGATCGCAGCTTTTACATCATTTAAGCGTGATCGCCTCACGCCGCTGTTGATTGTCAGTCTACTGATTGGCGGCATCGCGGGTGGCAGTTGGGATGGGATCCAGGCAGGATTATCCGATCGATCTGGTCAAAACCATGCGGCCCAACTTGGCATTGGTGCAGCTGCGCTTTGTCTTGTCGTCGCCTTTGATTTCTGGCGGCGGAGTGACCACAATGGTTGATTCACCAACGCGGATGCATATTGGCGGAGTGCTGGCGCTTGGTCTCTCACTGGCGATCGCTGCCTGCTCCGGCAGACTTGACCCATCGGTAAAGCTAACTGACGGAAATGAAGTCGCGAGCTGGAAAACACCCAGTCAGGTTTTGATTCAGGGGGTCCATCAGGGTCTTGGCACAGCTAAACTGTTGTTTGCCTTAATGAGCATTGCAGCTTTTGGTGGCGGATGGTATCTGGCGAATACGGTTGAGGAGGCTGAGCGGATCGACACTCGGTTCCGACAACAGGCAGAAGATGCTGAATTCGCACGGCGGCAGGCTATAGCCCAAAAAGAGATTGCCAAATATCAGCTTGACCATGATGCTGAAATTCAGGCTCATGGGGTGGTAGCCGAAAGTAGGGCAAGAGAGTACTTTGCTGACTCTCTTGGGCTGCCGGTTGATGTGGCATTCTCCCAGATGCCAGAAGAAGTGGGCGCAGGTTCGACGGGGAATACAGCTCCTGCCGACACTGCTCCGCCAGTCAGTACGAAATCTACTGAACAAAGCGCTCCCAACCCACTCAAAGATTCTGCTGTCACTACGGTGGCAGAATCTCCCGTCACGGTGGAAGCTCCATCGACAGGTGTGTTTGAGCCAATCGAAATTGCTGCCGTAGTTGTTCATGCAACCCCTATTAGTTCTGCAATCAAGCTGCTCGATGACATTGTTGTTACGACCAGGTCAACGGTATTTGCCTCTGCCACCGGGACTGGTAAATCGGTCAGCGAAGCGTATATTCTCAACCGTTTTTTGGCGAAGTTCCTACAGTCGGAAATTTGGGCGATCGCTCAAAAGAACGATTCATTTCAAGGACTACGCGAGCAGGGGCGGGTAGCGTTATTTGACAGCAGCCGTCCTCAAGAAGCGTTCAATTCATTGGAGCGGGTGTACAGCCTTTTCGAGCGCCGTCGCCACGCACCTGAAGACCGCAGGGCAGAATTTAAAACTAAGCCAGTTCGCTTGATCCTTAGCGACTGGCACTCAATCTATGATTGTTGCAAGAAGGAAAAGTGGTATCAGAAGAACTACGCCACGAAGCTTTCTACTTTGATTACGGTCGGGCGCGAATTTAATACCTGTCTCCTGGTTGACACGCAATCCTACAACGTTGCTTCACTTGGAATCACCGAAGATTCCAACATCCGTAACAACGTGAATATCCTTTGCCAGGGCTATCAATGGACTGATGACGAAGGGCAGGAACACGGGGACTTTAATATGATCTCCAACCTGCTCAATAACAGGTATTTAGTTCCGACCGGGGCAGATAAACTACACAGCCATCTAGCCGACTTAAAAATTCAGTCAGAAGAGACAAAAACACCAGTCATCTTTTCCTCGGTTGGTAACAGGCTGGAACTGTTGCCTGACCTCAGAAAGTTCAAGGAGTAGTAGATGCGGATTGACTTTAACAAGCGGAGAATTCCCAAGAACCCATTTCCTGAACTCGACCTGTCAAAGGTGGGACGAATAGATTGCCGTTTGACCCGCCAAGACGTTGGAGACATGTTCGGTCTCAATCCATCCATGATTTCCAAAGACTGTCAGTCACTGGGGATTGAGTCCTACCAAACGCTCAATGTTGAGGATATCTGGAAAGTGTACTGCTTGCGAGTGTGGATGGTGATTCACCCTCTAGCTCACCGCAAGACCTACATAGCGCAGGCTCTAGCTGATAAAGACTCAATTCTAAAAGAGATTGAATTAGTGGGCGGTGGTCGGGACCACTTCGAGCAAAAGCTAGAGGACTACCTGGCTAAAGTGAAAACCAAAAAACTTGTAATCGCATAGGAACCTGTTATGTCAGATCTGGTAAAAGCCACAGAATCAAAGCCAACCCGTCGCCGTAACAAGCGCGAGGAAGTATCTGAGAAACAGGTCAAGGCACAAGAAGTTCAGGTGGTCGAGATTGACGCCGTTGCTGGCAACAATCTAGTCGATCAGGCTGTGCAGTTAGCTGATGCTGAATTTACTGTAGCGACTCAAGTTTATAGCGATCGCTATCAGGCCAATACGGTGAAGTTTTTGCAACATGTCAAATCCACACAGATCAAGACAGCAAACGCCTTCAAGAATCACATTGCCGAAGTGTACGGAGTTAGCGACGCTAGTGTCTATGGTGAAAGAGATGCATCAGACTGATGTGCAACCGACTCAGCCTGTTGAGTTCACAGCTCGCAGTAACGGTAGCCTGACGTACAGGGGAACCGACGATATTGCCGTGATTGAAATCCTGACAAGACATGCTATTGCACTGCGACGGGAAACCCACAGAGACAATCTCGCCACACTGCTGGCTCCGACGATTGTCATCGCTCTGGCGGTCCTCCTTCTAGGTGGTATAGCCTGCAACACGACAAGCGTTCTACTCAGGCAGGACCCAGAGGTACACCATGCGGCGAGTTGATTACGGCTACGTGCAGGACAATCGCACTCAACCTGTGCCTCTGGATATTTCAAAGAAAGCGCGGAGGGTAGGGTTAGAGATAGCTAGTTTAGGAGTCATATCCTTTTTCCTGACTATCATTCTGGCAAATACATCTGGCAACCTCAAGGACTTTCGCAGTTATTTTCTCGCCTGCGGTAAAGACCAGGCAACAATCGTTGTCGGTGGATTCGCACTGTATCGCTTGTTTGTAGGAGGTAAAACCTAAAAGTGAATAAGCCAGATGTCATTAACATAGGTCTGGAAGATGATTTAGCCCTTGGCGCTCTGGTCGCTGATGCCAAAATTGTGGCTATGCGGCAAGGGTTTGATGTGCGGTATCAGGATGGAGTGACTAGTTTTCTGGCACAGCAAGGCAATTTATTGCCAGATGAACTACTGGGTCGGGAACTGGCGGCAGCAATCATTGAGGAGCGTAGAAAGACAATGGTGGCGATCGCCGTTAAAGCCAGTGTGTTCAGCGCCATCTCAATTGGTGCAGCAGTGCTGTCTGGCCTAGCCCTAACTCAATCAGCAGCATTTGCTGTCCCGTCAACCGTAGCAGCAGTCTGTTGTACCAGGAGGCTAAATGGCTAGAAGTCCCGAATACAACGCCTGGGTTGTATCCCCCCAATGGAGAGCTAAGAGCAGGAGGTATTGTCGCTCCACGCAGAATACCTGCGTTCTCTTCCCTTGGAGAACAGCGACACACTCACACCACTTGACTTATCGAAACCTGACGCGAGAGCTGTTGATCAGAGACTGTGTGCCTCTGTCGCGTGAAGCACACAGATTAATCCACTGTCATCTACTTTGGCAGACTGGCTTAAGACAGCCTACCAACTGGATTTTGCGTGGACTGTGCTTGCTGTGGTTGGGCGGGGGAGTGGGCATGACCGGCGTGTCCCTATTCATAATTTTTGCTTGTTTTTGGTTCAAGCATTAGAGTCACGAGCCTGCACCAGACGGACGATTGCGCTTCCGAGTCAGGAGGAATTCAACTACGTCACCCTCGTGCTGGCAGTGTGGGGATTACCAGGAGCAAACTTGATACGCACTGAATTTAAGCAACCGTGATCGTTACTTGTTCTAAGTAGAGACGACTTGTCAAACGCTCAGACAATTCCCGACTTTGCCAACCTATTTGCAGATAAATTAAAACTTTGGGCAGTTCGAGAGGTACTGGACTTGGTGCAGCGGGAAGTTTCTCATAACAAAATCATGACGAAAGTTGGGGGAGTAGCGCGGGGTGATGACGGCTACCGTCTGGCAAGAAAGCATTTTCAAACCATCACCGGCAGTGCCGGTTGATAACCCGTACAGAGTTCGGTCGAGCCAGATGCCTGTGATTGCCCAGATGAGACGGCCAGAGCGATACAAGTCGCGAGGCTGGGCAGAAGGCGGGGCTGGCGAGACCGGAAAAGCCTACCCAACTTTAGGGGGCAATACCCAAAGGCAGGCTGATGTCTGCGCGGGTGACCAGGACATGGGAGAAATTTTGATGAAGCTCAAACCCAATCTGTGGAACGTGTTAATGGCGATGTGGGTTATTTCCTTATCTACCGCGACCGTCAGCTTTGGCGCTTGGAGCGCTATCGAGCTTGGCACCGCGTTGAAACCAGCAAAGACCATATGCACTCATACCGGAATAACAGCAATCGAGTCGCTTATCCTATGCACGGGCGTGTGTAAGCTGCTGAAGAGGCATGAAAGACGGCAGTGCCTTCGGCGTGTAAAGCAGCAATTCTTGGACGCCTCAGAGTCTGAGAAGTACGACTGCTTCATCAATCTTGTCAATCTTGCTGGTTTCAGGTTCTCTGATGTCAGGATGACCCAGGAGCAGCGTCGCGAGGCAATGCGCTACCTGACCTGGCACGGCATTTTAAACGTCTTCGCGCCTGGAGACCAGCAGTTTGTAGCCTGGTCCATTGCCGAAGAAAACCGCGACCAGACCGAGCGAGAGTGGAGTATGCAGCACCTTCCAGATCAGCCTGAGCCGCTCCATGGGTCGCCACTGAGTCTGAACGCTCAAATGACTGGCAAAAGCTGCCAGTCTTGTAAGTTCTACTACGGAACGGACGGAATTCACTGTGCAGTCCATCCCTTCAGTCCAGAGTCAGACGAATGTCGGGATTGGGAGCAGACCATCGAGACGTACACCTGGGGGTTCATTGGCGTGAAATACGCGGATCGTCACGTCTACTACATATACCGTCACGATGCGGACGATGGTGGCTACATCAACGTTTTCAATGACCCAACCGACCGTGGAGTAATGGCCCTATCGCCCTCAAACCAGCAGATGTTCCTCCATTATTTTGGGCTTCAGTACCCAAGTGCTTTACCTAAAAAAACTTTCTGTTCTGAACATTGGGAAGGCCGGGAGGCGATTGCCCAGATTCGGTCTATGTCCTCCCACTCCTAGAAGCACCGTCCGGAACGCGCTATTCAGTACGCCTAAGAGAACAAGAATGCATCGACCAAATTAACCATGACCATAAAACAATCAACACAAGAGGATACTCTTCACCCTTTACCGCTCACTCAACCAGGCAGTTCTACCGCCCAAACGGTTGATAGCAAAACCGACCTTTACCAGCAAGCCTTACAGGATTTTGGGATAGCGCAACTGCGCGATCGCATTGAACAGTTGAATGCACGCTTGTC
>CAXUIV010000098.1:5916-10749 GCA_964250875.1 uncultured bacterium | reverse complement strand
GGCAACTTTCTTTCGGCAACTCCAGATACAAATTACACAGCCACAGCCCTACAGCGCTGCCGTCTCACCGTTCACGTCTCTACTAAAATGAACCGCAGCCATCTGATTGCCGGTGAGCAAGCATTGATTCTGCCGTGCCTGGGACGCACGGAAGTCGATGTGCAGGCGGCAGGAGAGCAGTTTGTGAGTACAGAAAATTCCATGGGCGTCGTGCAGAGTTCCCGTGGAGTGCTACCGCCTGCATCTCCCCATTTACGCAGTGAGTCAGCAATTGTGGCAGGTTTGGCACAAGCAACTCTGGGAAGCAAGACGACGGTGGAATGGGAAAATCTCGTGGCGGATTACGACCGAATTCGCGACTGTATCGAGCGAGTCATCCCCGGTTTTGAAGACTACAACGTCCGCGTGCGTCAAGGAGGCGGCTTTTACCTGCCTAACAAAGCCCGCGACGGGGAATTTGAAACAGCAACTGGCAAAGCCAATTTTACTCGGCATGCGATTCCGCATCAGCAACTTGCGCCTGGGCAGTTTGTGATGATGACGATTAGGAGTCACGATCAGTTTAATACCACGATCTACGGGCTTGAAGATCGCTATCGCGGCATCCACAACGAGCGTCGTGTCGTGCTGCTCAACCCCGAAGACATGCGCGAGGCAAATCTCGTTCGCGAACAAGTCGTCGATTTGACGAGCCATTTTGAGGGTGAGGAACGAGTGGCGAATCGCTTTATTGTTGTGCCATACGAGATCCCGCGAGGGTGCGCGGCGACGTACTATCCGGAAACCAACGTGCTGGTTCCGATTGGAAGTGTGGCAGAGAAGAGTAATACACCGTCATCCAAGTTCATCGTCATTAGCATTAAGCCGTCTGCTGAGACGGCTAAGTTTGACTACGATCAGGTTGATGGCATGCAGGTAAGGACCTCATGAATTCTGGGAGTAAGACCAGAGCGCAGGTCTGGGTTGTAGAGAATAGCTTGGTGCGATCGCGCCCAGACCAGCTTGCCATTGAGGAACCCTTGGAAATTCGCCTGTCCCCAAAACAGACAGTGGCTGTCACCATGCGCACACCGGGGGCTGACTTTGACCTAACTGCGGGATTTCTCTACGGTGAGGGCGTTGTCAGTCACCGCAAGGATATCTGCCAAATGAGCTACTGCGTCGATCCAGACGTAGACGGCGATCAGAGATACAATATCGTTAACGTCGCATTGAGGGAGGGGTTGCTTCCAGATTTGCAGCCTCTAGAACGTCACTTCTTCACGACCAGCGCCTGTGGAGTCTGCGGTAAAGCCAGCATTGAAGCGCTGCAAATTCGGGGTTGCCCAGTCATCTCAACTGGTATGGAAGTTACAGCAGAGGTGATTTACAGCCTCCCCGATAAACTCCGCTCAGCCCAAGGAGTCTTTACCGCCACGGGAGGCTTACACGCTGCCGCTCTCTTCGACAATCAAGGGCAACTTTTAAAGCTGCGGGAAGACGTTGGGCGTCATAACGCCTTGGATAAATTGGTGGGTTCGGCACTCTTGGCTGATGAGTTGCCTTTGAGCGATCGCATTGTTATGGTCAGTGGGCGTTCTAGCTTTGAGATTCTACAGAAGTGTCTAACGGCAGGAGTACCGATTGTGTGTGCTGTTTCCGCTCCCAGTAGTCTAGCAGTGGCGCTAGCGAGAGAGTTCGGTATCACCTTGATAGGATTTCTGCGCGGGCAACGGTTCAACGTTTACTCCGGCTTTGAGCGAATTCGCACTGAGAACACCTTGAAGAAGCAAGCGGATACCGTCACAGATGAATGATCGCACCCAACCTACGTCGCAAAATCGCTCTCAGAAGTTCAATCTTGTTTGGGATAGCTTTGGGCAGTAGGATATCAGTGAATGTATCGTTCCCATCAAAGTCGATACCCGCATCACCTTTTAAAGTTGTTTTGAAAGACATCTTTCTCTTGATACATGAAGAAGCCTCATAGTGCATGACCACTAGAGTTATGTTCTGACGCGGATTGTCAGCTATGGAGTCAGTTCGCAGTCGCGTAGTTAATTCAATGTTGCGAAGTAGTTCATCTTGAATGATCCATACGGTTCGTCCACCCCATTGCCTTGCCAGTGCCGTCTTCGCGAATAATTGCGTAACCATGCGGCCCCACACCTGACGCTTATTGATGCCGGGACTGGCATGATCGCCGAAGAGGATTGCATTGCGGAAGGCACTCCGCATGTCCGTTTCGTTTTCGGTGTTTGATCCGCTCGTGCTGGCTGTCATTACCTCCAAAACGTGTAGATGTGTGAGATCGGGGAGGAGAAGCGGCACGTTGCCAGGGTTGCGTTGCCCCTTCGGATAGTAACCGCTCTGCTTCGCTGCGTCCACCAAGCCTTTCAGCTCGTTTTCAATCTGGATATCGGTAAAGTTCTGCTTACGTAACTCATCCTTTAACGAAACTTCGACCAACGGGGCAGCAATGTAATCAAAGTGGTAGTTAATATCGGCGCTATCTACTGTTTGTTTGAGGTTGACTTCCGACCAAATGCCAATATTCACTCCGTGAGGCAGACCTGCGCTTACCAACAGGTTGCGTTCGTATTCCTGCAACCCATAATTCACGGGCGGTAATCCTTCGTCGCTGTACCGCGCTGCCAACAACCTACGCGGACACACAACCCAAATGTCATCCCCTGCCATGATAGAACACACACCCGGCACAATTTCCGTAATGTTGGGGTTAAAATACTGAGTGAGCGGTTCTTGCGGTGTTAACCTAATTCTCGTTTGGTATCGGTTCCCACCGCCGTCGCAAACTGTGCCTATAAAGGGGCATTGACTTGCTTTGCGGGTGTTCTCCGCCGTTTCACTCCGGTCGTCTAGTGGGTAGCCAAACAAGTCATAGATGGTCGGCATCAAGTCGTTTTCCTTCTATTAGGGCTTACGCACCTAGTACACACGTATACCCTTTATAGCTAGAATTTCCAACCAAACCAGTGGATCTCACATTTGGTTCATTTGGTCAATAAACTATATAAATCCTGTCGTTGTGAAGAGTGGCCTAGCTGTTGTTTTTGCTGTGGTTCTTGAGTGTCTAATGCTTGTCGAATTGCCTTTCCAATTGCACAGGCAACGGGTGGAGGTACAGAATTGGCCACCTGCCGGTGCTGGTCTAGATTACGCACCCTGCCAGACCGGCTCCGGATCGGTCCCTTCAAAAGGTAGCGGTCGGGGTAGCCGTGAAGACGCATATATTCGCGGGGAGTGAGGTAGCGGTCTTCGGTTGGATGAAAAAATATTTCGCCACATCGTAGAGTGAGGGAAGGTTTTGTTCGCAATAGACGGCGAAATTTTGTCGTGTCCTTTTTAGTGAGCTTGCACCGCTGCTCAGCTGGAAGATGCAGTTCCTTCGCCAAATGTGAGCCTTCAGGAACGTTGTGAATGCGCTTGCGATCTCCAATGGGCGTAATATCAACATGGCTATCATCCGGTTGGCGCTCACAATTTACCATTGGCTCACCAAGCCCCTTTAGGGCATCTCCAACAGTGACGTAGGGCGGTAGCGGAGAAATAGAAAGAGTGGGGTTCATAGAATCCGTGTGCGTAGCTGGAGGAAACTGGAAGTCTACGCCGTTTGCCATGGCGATGATAAATACCCTTTCACGCATCTGCGCTACTCCGTATTCCACAGCTCGGACAATCTTCTTCTTCAGCTTGTAACCGAGTTCGACAAGCTGAAGAAGAAGCGCTTCATAAACGCCTCCGATCTTACCGTTCTGATCCGGCGCATTCAGAAGTCCCTTAACTTGCTCGATTAAGATCGCTTTGGGCTGTAGCACCTTGGCAAAGCGCACAAACTCAAACAGCAACATCCCACGCTCGTCTTCCAGGCAACCGCGTTTGCCAATCTGCGAAAACGACTGGCAAGGACTACCCCCACACAACAAATCAAGCTTGCCCGGTAACAGGGAGAGTTCATGCATCAATTGCATTGGGTTCACTTTGCGGATGTCGTCTTCAATCACGCGGGTGCTGCGCTGCTCACGGCTTGCGGCAGCGCGTAGAGTGTCACAGCAGTGTGGATCAATCTCAATACAGGCAATGATGTCAAAGCCTGCCTGAGTAAGACCTAGATCTAAGCCACCAGCGCCTGAAAAGATTGACACCGCAGTTCGGAACTCATTCTGTTGGGGTAGCAAATCTTCAGGCATGTTTTGCTTATCCCTCCTCAAAGATTAATTACTGTTGTGTGTTCCAGCGAGATATTTCTCCTCTTTCATTAAGTCTAAGTATCTTCTCACAAACATGTTGTTGCTTAAGCGAGTCTAATTCAAGTCAATTGTTTTTTCTTAAACATTTTTTGCAGCAAAACCCTATTTAGTCATCACTCTCTTCACCGTCATCCTCGTCTTCGTCCGCTTCGTCGTAGCTGTCTTCGGCATCCTCATCTGCTTCACCGTCATCCTCGTCAGCGTAGCTGTCTTTGATCGCTTCAGAACCGTCATCAGCGTCATCTTCTTCGTCCTCATCTGATTCATCGTCTTCGTCGTAGCTGTCTTCCGTCTCCTCAGTTTCGTCGTCTTCATCCTCATCTGAGTTGTAGCTGTCTTCCGTCTCCTCAAATTCCTCTTCTAATTCCTCGTCGTTAGCTTCTGCCTCTCCGTCGCTGTCCTCAAACTCCGTGACGGTGAACTCCTCGTACTCGTCTTCATACTCCCGGTAGTACAAGGATTCGAGATCGTCGTAGTCTTCGCTAGAGACGTAGCCGTGCCCCTCAACGTAGACAGATTGAGATTCATACTCAACAGCGTAGCCGTTGTTATATCCCGAAACTGTGTGGCTAGCCCCAGGAAC
>CAXUIV010000098.1:4449-5816 GCA_964250875.1 uncultured bacterium | reverse complement strand
AACATCAACTCGATAGGCATCTTCAACCAGAAAGTCAGCTGCCTCACTGTATGCAGTCTCTTCAGGGGAGGTAGAGATGCGGTGCAGGTCAAAGGGCCAGGTTTGTTCCGAGCAAGTACCGTACTTTTTGAGTACTTTGATACAGCTCCGCAAGTAGGTACCCTCATCCTTGTCTGGATCGCCATCTAGATTACGAGCGTTGTAATAAATAAACAGGCGGCTTACATGACTATCTTGACGGTTGAGACGCTTGCCCAAGTATTCATAAGCGCCTGCCATGGCGTTAGCAGTACAACTGTTGGAATCTCCCTGGTTTTCGACTGGAGTCATGTATGGACGTAAATCTACTTTTGGTGGCAGATTAGCTGCTGAAAATTGGCTGGACTGAAAGACTTTGTCATTCGGATTCTTTTTGTCAGGGCGATAACTGCCTAATTTGATCCGCCCACCGTCGGGCGTTTTCACTACGCTTGCTTTGCGAACATGACGAAAATTTTTAGTTGGCATTGGGGACTCCGAGAGGATAGCTGAGCGGTGTGTTCATGGCACCCGATCTTGATTGCTATTTCAAGATTGCTCTAAGAGACACCCTTAATTCCTCAGTAAAAAACCTCAAACTGATCTAGTCAGATGGCTGGAGTATTGCTAAATGGTAACATTTTTGTCAGTATATATACTGTCTGCAACCACCTGTACACATTGCCCAAAAGCTTATCCAACAATGATTTCATAAAAAATATCAAAAACACCTCTATTTTCGAGTCCTCAATTTCCTACAAACTTTATGCAGGGAGAGTCTCCAAAAATTGAAGGGGCGATGCTTTCAGCATATGTCTCTTCGGCTCAGGTTATATTTGCATTGGCGATCATCTGCCAATCTTCTCGATTCATTGCGAGACCTGATTTGATACTGCATGTAAGGGGGAGCATGTTCGTCTTTACAGAGGGTCAAACATAAAATAACCAAGCTTGGCTTGCTGCTTGAAAAAGGAATGTAGCCGAGAGATTTTAGCCAGCCTTGGCGATTGCGTGGGAAGGGTAGAATTACCCTTTGCAGAGGCAACCATCTCCTCTCCATTTTTCATCACGTCAATTTTACCGATTCTATCAGTGTTAACCCTCATATGTTCATTCCCAATGCAGAGAACGCAGTTGTCGATATTCGCAAACTACGTGACTACTGCCTCAATCCAGAACATGACGACGGCAAGCATAAAGCTCGCCTGTTCTTGTCGATTATCGGGATGACGGCTGAGAATGCCGAGGAATTACGCCAAATTTTGCTTGAAGTCGTCAAAATTCATGAAGCTCAGTTAGGAAGGCAGGATGAGTTCGGACAACGTTACACTCTGGATTTCACGCTCGAA
>CAXUIV010000098.1:0-4349 GCA_964250875.1 uncultured bacterium | reverse complement strand
AGATCCCAAAATTAACGACCTGCTATCCTCTGTAGTTAGTGGAGGTGATAAGCATGATAAACAGCACAGCGAAATTGCTAGATGTTGTAGCCTTGACCGTCGATCTTCCTCAGTACAATTTATGGCGGGGACAGGTTGGTACAGTAGTTGAGACATTAGCCAACGGCACGGCGTTTGAGATTGAATTTAGCGACCGTGACGGGCGCACCTACGAGTCTTTGGGGTTGAGACCAGAGCAAATTATGGTGTTGCGCTTCGAGCCAGCATCTCCTGATATTGAACCTGAGATGGTCACAGCATAAGTCCTACTCATGTTGACGCCTCGTTGGTAGATATCCAAGGGGTTTATGTCGGACTGGTGCGAGACTTGATTTAATATGATCTTGTTCGCCATTCATGAGGAGAACGATGAGCGATTTGAGCGGAAAGGTAGCTTTGGTAACTGGAGCATCAAGAGGCATTGGCGCTGCAGTTGCCCTGATGCTAGCTGCTGCTGGGGCTGATATCGTCATCAACTATCGTAGCAAGGGACCACGCGCTCTGGAAGTCGCCAATGCTGTACGTGGCACTGGTCGTCGCGCACTCTTGGCTCAGGCAGACATCACCAATGAGAGCGAAATAAGGCAGATGATGGAGCAAATTGAGGAGCAATTTTCCCGCCTTGACCTTCTCATCCTCAACGCTAGTGGTGGCTTGGAAAAGGATAAAACTGCTGACTATTCCATGCTGCTCAACCTCACCTCTCAAGTCCGTGCTGTCGATCTCGCCTTACCACTGATGCCACCGGACGGACGGATCGTTTTCGTCACCAGCCACTTAGCCCATTTTTACGGTCAAAAGCCAGTCCATTCCGTCTACGAACCAGTGGCACAGAGTAAGAAAGCTGGTGAAGAGGCTCTGCGCGATCGCATACCCGAACTAGCCACTAAAGGTATTAAGTTATTGGTAGTTAGTGGCGATTTGATTGAAGGAACTATCACGCCTAAGCTCATGCAGCGTCAAAATCCTGGCTTGATAGAAGCCCGTCGCCAACAGGTTGGCTCTCTCCCCAGCGTTGAAGACTTCGCCCGCGCCATTGTCAATGCTGCTGCTAATACGCAATTAGAGAGTGGAGCAACTGTATTTGTTGGCAGCACTGAGTGGGAGTCAGTCTAGGCTTGACACCCACGGTTGTCTAATCGTTAAAGGCAACGAAGAGGGCATAAGAATCTTCCAGAATCTTGTAGGTAGAGATCGATCCGTCTCGGATTTGGAAGTGAATTGCCATCCTGGTACCCTTTCCTTACAATGATTTATCAGCCAACAAACTACGTCACGCTACCGTTGACGCATTGGAATTTCAATAACGAACTCCGACCCCTGTCCTGGTGCTGAAGCGCACTTTAGCTGACCACCGTGTTTTTCCACAACAATGTGATAGCTAATGGCTAAGCCAATGCCAGTCCCTTTGCCGACTGGCTTCGTAGTAAAGAACGGGTCAAACATTCGGTGCTGCACGTCCTGCGGGATACCAACTCCATTGTCCACAATGCGAATTGCTACCCACTTGTTGTCCAGCACCTCGGTGCGAATCTCGATACCCCGCGCCCTAGACCCTATGCCCTCCTCTAATGCATCAATCGCATTGGCAAGCAGATTCATAAACACTTGGTTCAACTGACCGGCATAACACTCCACCAGCGGCAGATTGCCGTACTCTTTAACAACTTGAATAACCGGATTGCCGTGTTTATCCTCCAGCCGATGTTGCAAAATCAGCAAGGTGCTGTCAATGCCCTCATGAATATCCACTAGCTTCATCTCTGCTTCATCCAGTCTTGAGAATTTCCGCAACGACCGGACAATCTCGCGGATACGTTCAGTACCTACCTGCATCGAAGAGAGCAATTTGGGCAAGTCTTCAATCAAATACTCTAGATTGATCGCCTCAGTCTTCTCTTCAATGGCTGTTATCGGTGAGGGATAATGTTGCTGGTAGAGGTAGATTAAGTTAATTAGGTCTTTTGTATAATCATTCGCGTGATTGAGATTGCCATAGATGAAGTTGATCGGGTTATTAATTTCGTGGGCTACACCAGCAACCATCTGACCGAGACTAGACATTTTTTCGCTCTGAATCAGTTGAGCTTGGGCACGCTGGAGTTCTTGCAGCATGACCTCTAACTGAGTTGCTTGTTTTCGAGAGTGAGCTTCAGATTGCTGCAAGGCTACATTTAATTTTGCGAGTTCATCTGCTTGGCGCAGCACAATGTTAATAACTGCATTCCTTAACTCAAGTGCAGCATCAATCTCACACTTCTTCCAGTGTAAAGACTTCGATCTAACAGTTTCCTTCCACAGCTCAAATGATTTGCGAGGAGATAGGCGCAGACTACCGTCAATCGCTGTTTCAACCGGCTTATTAGGATTTCCCGCCCAATTTACCGTTTGAATAACTTCAGGGCGGAACCATAAAACATAATTTTTCTGGCTTTTAGATATAGAAATTGCTAGTAAACCACTAGCTACGTCTTTAAAATCCTCTGCTTTTTTGTAGTGACTTGATAAAGAATCTGTGTAGAATACTTTTTCACAAAAACCATCCAACCACTCTATCAAATGCTTTAAGTCTTCTTTTTGAGGAGTCTCACCGAACACAGTGTAGCTTGCTTCAAAACATACTACAGCTCCTCTAGCATCAACTAAATCTAACAAATTTGGTTTATGTTTAACTAAACCATTAATAAAGTTCTCCTCTAAAGACATATATTGCAGGATTTTTGCTTGAATAGATTTCAATTCAAGCTTATAGTCGTAATCCTCATTATTTTCTTTAGATCCGAGTTCCAGAGACATTACCTGACCGAGAAATTCGCAGGCTCTGCGCACCTCATAGGAAGCATACTTAGGCGATTGATGATGGCAAGCAATGAGTCCCCATAGTTTTTGATCTTTAATTAAGGATATAGACATAGACGCTCGAACGCCCATGTTCTGCAAATACTCTACGTGGAGCGGAGATACACTTCTCAAAACAGAAAAGCTCAGATCGACTGGACTATGAGTTATAGGATTACTGGCAGGTATAATCTTAACAGGTTGATAGTTTACATCTGCTATCAACCTCAGCCAATTCGAGCAGTATAGTTTTCTCGCTTGTTTGGGAACATCTGAGGCTGGGTAATGTAATCCTAAGAAGGGAGTTAAACTTTCTAATTTAGCTTCGGCAACTACGGCTCCATGCCCTTCGTTGTTGAATCGATAGATCATGACCCTGTCAAAACCATTGATGTTTTGCACTTCCTTTACCATGCTCTGACATAGGTCGTGTAGGTTTGATGCATTTTGAAGCTTGGAAACTGCTGCCCTCACCAAATCATAGAAGTTTAAGAAAGAAATACCTTTTGAGAATCTATCAGGTTCTAACTCTAGAATCGGATGTTTATCTAAACGATGAACGACACCATCGAACAAGAGAGATCTTTCTCCCGTTCTTACAGATATCTTAATAGGGCTGTTTGTTTGTAAATCCTTGTGATTTAAACATGTTCTTAATAAATTTATGTGATATTCATCCAGCAGAATATTTAAATTTTTGTGGATCAAGTCTTCTGCAATTAAGCCGAAGAAGTTTAACGTGTTTTCGCTCGCTTGTAATATAGTTAATTCAGGCTCCTTTAATACAAAAAGTAAGCCGTGAGGCTGAATTAAACCGGAGATGTGGATAGGCTCTCGATCACAATTAGTCAGATCGAACTCTTGAGTTGTTGAGATTTCGCTCATTTTCTATATTTTTTGCGCTGTAAAGACACTAATAACAAAGGTCATATACAATTCTAAATCGTTTGCGAATGATTTAGGATTGCTACATAGCAGTCTTGAACAGGTTGTAGAATTTGACCCTTAGAGGCAGGGTTTCTTAAAGGAACCCGGCTTACACATACCGTGAACCACATAGAATTGCTATAAGAGTCAGCTTATCGTAGTTGTCTTTGAGGTTACTGCAATCAGAAAGATCACTGAGAAATTAGTCTCCTTCAAAGCGGAAACGACTCAGGACGTCATTGCAGATACCCAAGCTGTGGTGCCTGTTGGTGTGGTAGTACAATCGGGTAGGGATAAAGGGCAATGCGAATGGTAAAAACAGTCACCTTCAGCAGAAAATGTTTGAAACTGCGAGAATCGTAATCAATACTGCTTTGAGTCATACCCGTGGACCTTCCTGTAATGTCAGCAGCAACTCAGTCACGCAAGGCAGATCACCTCAGGATTTGTCTGGAGGACGATGTCCAATTTCACTCCAACACTAGTGGATTGGAACACTATCGGTTCACACATTGTTGTTTACCAGAAATAGACCGCGACGAGAT
>CAXUIV010000097.1:2855-10783 GCA_964250875.1 uncultured bacterium | reverse complement strand
GAACCGGCAAAACCTCCAGTGCCCGGATTTTGGCAAAGTCCCTTAATTGTCTTTCCACCAACAAGCCCACAGATCAGCCCTGCGGCGTGTGTGCTGTCTGTCAAGGAATTATCAAGGGTTCAACCTTGGATGTGATTGAAATCGACGCCGCCAGCAACACAGGCGTGGACAACATCAGGGAGCTGATAGAAAAGGCGCAATTCGCTCCAGTGCAGTGTCGGTACAAGGTGTATGTCATTGATGAATGTCACATGCTCAGTACGGCAGCATTTAATGCTCTACTGAAAACCTTGGAAGAGCCACCAGATCGGGTCGTATTTGTCCTAGCTACAACCGATCCCCAACGGGTGCTGCCAACGATCATCTCTCGCTGTCAGCGGTTCGATTTTCGCCGAATTCCCTTAGAGGCGATGGCGATCCATCTGCGTAAAATTGCCTCCCTTGAAAGCATCAACATCGCTCAGGGAGCCTTGCAGTTAGTAGCTCAAGTCTCGCAAGGGGGATTGCGAGATGCTGAGAGTTTGCTCGACCAACTGAGTTTGTTGCCCGGTCAAGTGACGGTAGAGCGAGTTTGGGACTTGGTCGGTTCTGTGGCTGAACCAGACTTGATGGAGTTGTTGAAGGCGATCGCCCGGAAGAACGCTGAAGCCGTTATTGACCGTACCCGTAGCATACTGGATCGGGGGCGGGAGCCTCTAACAGTTCTTCAAAATCTTGCCAGTTTCTACCGGGATCTGCTCATTGCCAAAGCTGCACCTAGGCGTAATGATCTGGTTGCCGTTACACCACCAACCTGGAAGATTCTGTGCGAGGAAGCGCTCCTCTGGGACACTGCCACTATTTTACAAGGGCAAAAGCACCTGAAGGACAGCGAGGTCCAAATTAAAAACTCTACTCAGCCGCGCTTGTGGTTAGAAGTAACACTCTTAGGATTGTTACCAGCGGAGGATAGTAGTCCACAGCCAGTGACCCCCAAGCGGGCAGAACAAGTCGTCAGTCACAATCAGCAGCGACCCCCAAGCCCAACGTCAAACGGTACCAATGTCAGCAATGGCAACAACGGACAACGGACAACGGACAATGGGCACGGTGTAAACGAGATTCAGAGGCAGTTACCGACGCCGGAACAGGTGGTACAGAACTCGCCACCGCCTCCACCCCACGATCACCCAGATTCCAGTCGCGAATCGGTTCCTTCTATTGAACCCGTCTCAACCTCTCAGCTAGAGGTCTCTTCTGCACAGCTAAGCGAATCGGTTTGGTTACAGATGCTTGCTAACCTTGAACCCGTATCCACCAGAGCGATGCTGAATCAAATGGGGCATTTGATTGCGTTTGACGGTACGACGGCCCGGATTGGATTCAAATCCCCAATCTGGTACAAAAATGCCCAAGCTTTATTGCCCAAGCTAATGGCGGCTTTTAAAGACACATTCAAGTGTGAGATACAGGTAAACTTAGAATTAGTCAAGCCCCCTCGGACTAAAAATTCTCCTGGCAGCGAACCGTCCCCTACTACGGATGATGCGCCAACTTCAGCCAGTCAAAAAACGGTAGACCTTCAGGCTGACGTGGCACCATCTCTCTCACCCGATACGGACAAGGCCACAGAATCACCCACCAATGATCCCTTCGTTGAAAACCCTTTAACTGAACCACCTTTAGATACCGCAGAGGCCGAAGGGCAGCAGTTGCCTGCTGCGGATTTAACGCCATCCGATCTCCCTACCTCCGCTGAGGTGGAGGAAGATGAAGCGATGATCGCTGCTCAACGCTTAGCTAGTGCCTTTAAGGGAGAGGTTGTCACCTTCAACCTAGACTCAGTACCCCAACCCCAAGTTGAGAAAACAGATTTAATACCGCCACAGGCTCCTCCCACAGCTGATTGGCCTGACGTTGAAGACGAAGACGAAGACGAAGACGAAATTGATTTTTAACTACTTACCTTGGTGCATAGTTTTAACCCACTTTAGCCGCTTGGGTCGTACTGACACACGAGCAGTGGTGCTGCTCATCACAACTATCCAGTGGAGCATGTAAAAAGTACCACGCAGTGTCTGGAGCAACAGGACAAAAAATGTGGAGGCGGGAAATTTCTCCCCTCGACATCGTTTCAGACCCACAAACATCCATACCATTGACAAGGTCATTGCTAAGCCGGTAAACGGACTCAGCACTGGCGGACGGTTACGGGCGATCGCCATAACCAGGTCTGGAACCTGAGCCGTCGGCAGGATGTACTGGATAAGCAAGAACATGAATAGGTCGATCGTCTTGCGTGTCCCCATCTGGTTGCTGATAATCAATCGCCAGTAATCTAAATACCGCTGATACCCGCCTTCTGCCCAACGGCTACGCTGGTGCCACAGAGCAGTCGCACGAGTCACGCCCTCTTCCTCTACAACTGGGTAGCTGAGAAACTCGATCTCCCACTGGTTCAGATGCAGGCGTATGGTGAGGTCCAAATCGTCAGTAATCGTTTCCTCGTTCCAGCCCCCACAGCGCTCCAGGGCTGTTCGCCGGACAAACTGACCGTTGCCCCGCAGTTCACCAATGCCACCAAGGGCAATCCGCTGCTGCTGCAAGTAGGCATCCAGAGCCATTTCTGCTACTTGTCCCTGAGTCCAGAAATTCGTGTTGGCGTTGGCGATCGCTTTTCGCACCTGCACCGCTCCCACAGAGTCTTGCTCAAACAGCGGAATCACCTGCTGCACCAAGTCTGGTGACAACTGGGCATCAGCATCAAATACCGCTAGAATTTCACCCCGTGTTAACGGCAATACTTGATTGAGTGCCCCAGATTTACCTCCACTGGCACCAGCATCTCGGCGCAGCACCTTCAAGTTGTTGTATTCCAGCTCCAGCTGTTTCAGCAGTATTGGTGTCCGATCGGTGCTATTATCGTCAACTACCCAGACTTCGTACCGCTCATCTGGGTACTCTAGACTGCACAGGGCGCGGACAAGATTGCCAATGACAGCTTCCTCATTTTTCGCTGCTACTAACAGTGAGACGTATGGGCATACCATGCTGTCATCTGATGTCGTCGATTTGGGGCTGCGCTGCGGTCGAGTCAGCACCACGCGCAGGGCATGAATCCCGAACATCGTAGTCAGACCCAGTACTAGCCAAGACCCCCACGAGACCAAATTGAGAGCGATTGTGCCGCTCCAAACAATAGTTAAAACAACTGCTGCTTTGTGCCTGCGACCTTTGTAGCTGGATTGCGGCGGCAAGTTGTGCGCTTCCACCACCAGTTCTTCTGGATCTGATAGGTCAGATAACAGAGAGTTGATCGCATCAAGCTCGTTGTAAGTATCGTCTTCGGGCCAGGAATTCGCTGGCATATGTCACTTGATTCAACCACCAGTATTTGTCTACACCCATAAAGAAGCTGGAAGTGAGTTAACACCGGGCAGTGTTACCGCCCCAACCTCAATAAAAGCCAGTTCTGCCTTATTGTATCCGACATTTTTGTAGTTCTTGGCACTATGCCAAATTAACGCCACCAGAACTGGTGCGGGATTTTTCTGGGAGTTATATTGGTTATGAGCTGTGAAGGCGGGGTTGAGGGCATGATTGTATATGACGTCCAACCAGGATCACGTCCACTGCCAATCAAGCAGAAAAGGAAAATCAGAGTATGTCTATTGAGCAAATACAGCCTGCCAACCAGCGAGATGTAAGTGTCTACATGCCCTACTTTCAAGGCAACAAGCGCACCCTCTTGCCTCTAGCTATTAGCCTTTATCAGAAGGGGGTGCTGGAGGGGCAGCGTAGAATTGAAGGCAGTGACAGCATTCCCTTCGTAGCCACCTGGAATGTCTCAACCTTGCCTGCTGACTTGACCCGTTGCCGAATGCAGTTTGACGGCAATGCGGAGCTAAGTTATGAAATCATGGTGGGTAGTTCTGAATTTGTTGATTTCTTGATTGATGTAATTGTCAACTTCAAGCGCGTTCGCTCCGCCGATTTTTCCAAGGCGTTTTACCGAAAGCTACTGCGTCTAGATGAGTAAGGGGTAAGGAGAGGCCCTCACCCCTGTTCAGGTCGACCATGCAATTAATTCGACTTAAGATGAGGGAACTAGTTCGCTGCCGACGTTAAAAACAGGAGAGTGTGCGTGCCGAAGAGCGCTAAGTATTTGCTGATTGGGTCAACTGAATCTTACAGTGGTAAATCTTCGACAATACTGGGTTTATCACATCAGCTTCAGCAAAAAGGACTGGATATAGCCTACGGAAAACCATTGGGTAACTGCTTGGGTGAGACCGAAGCAACCGTTGTGGAACAGGATGTCCAGTTTGTGACCCAGACTCTCGAACTGCCTCATAACCGTATATGGCCAACCGTTTTGGCTATGGACGAAGCAACTATCCAAAGACGGCTACGTGGCGAAGATCAAATTGACTACCGACATTCGCTCGCGCAGTATCTCCAAATGCCGGGGGGAGATTTAGTGTTGTTGGAAGGTCCCGGAACTTTGGAAGAGGGTAATTTATTCGACTTGTCTTTGCTGCAAATATCGCAGGAAGTAGATGCCGCCGTTCTTTTGGTAGCCCGCTACAAGTCATCACTCTCGGTTGAAGCTCTGTCGTCTGCTAAGCAGCGGTTGGGCGATCGCTTGATTGGTGTTTTAATCAACGATATTCCGGCTGACCAGCAGTCAGCTGTTGAAAACGGTATGCGTCCGTTTTTGGAACGACAGGGTATTCCTGTGCTGGGAATGTTGCCGAAAAGTGAACTGTTGCGTAGTGTCAGCGTTGAAGAACTGGTGAACCAATTGCAGGCAGTCGTTCTCTGCCGTCCCGACAGGCTAGATTCTATGGTAGAAAGCCTAGCAATTGGGGCAATGAATGTCAGCTCAGCACTGAAGTATTTCCGCAAGCGGCGCAATATGGCGGTGGTGACTGGAGGCGATCGCCAAGAAATTCAGTTAGCTGCCCTGGAAACCTCCACTCAATGCCTTATCCTCACGGGACAACTCCCCCCTCCCACTTTTATTCTTAACAAAGCTGAAGAGCTAGAGATTCCCATTCTGTCAGTCGATCTAGATACGCTGACAACCGTGGAGATTGTTAACCGCACTTTTGGTCAAGTGCGCCTACACGAACCGATCAAAGTGCAGTGTATGCGTGAGCTGATAGCAAAACATTTTGATGTTGACCGCTTGTTGTCGCAGCTGGGTTTAACGCCCGCAGTTGTTCCTTAGTATCACTGCAACCTATAGTATGTAGTTCTATCAAACTGAGTCCGCTCAAATGAGTCATCGAGATTAATTGTCGTCTCGCCACCGCCCAAAAACAGGCAGCCATCAGGTCTTAACAGCCCTCGTACCTTACCCAAGATGACCTTTTTTGTCTCTACATCAAAGTAGATCAAAACATTCCGCATGAAAATAATGTCCATTTTAGGCAGTGGTGGCCAGGATTCGATCAGGTTGATCTGGTGAAACTCGACCATCTGACGAATGTTTTCGGCAATCTGCCACTCGTTACCCTGCTTCTGGAAATACTTCTCTCGTAGTGCTTCGGGCAGCCCACGGTTAACTTCGAGCTGACTATAGCGACCCTCTTGGGCACGTGCTAAGATTTCGCCTGAAAGATCGCTGGCAATCAGTCGCAATGTCCAACTCGCTAGCATGGGAAAGTGTTGGCGAATCAGCATAGCAATGCTATAAGGCTCTTGACCACTAGAGCAGGCGGCACACCAGATGTTCAGAGTCCGCTCAGCCGCCCGCTGCTGTAAAAACTCTGGCAGCAAGAGACGCTTCAACGCTTCAAAAGGATAAATATCTCGGAAGAACAGTGTTTCATTCGTCACCAGTGCTTCAACAACCTGTACGTGAAGCTGGTTGAACGGCTGAGTCTGTAGCTGGGCCACTAAAGCTGCTATTGAATCGACTCCTGCTAGCCGAGCCAAAGGTGCTAAATGGAGTTCAGCCAAATATTGTTTGTCTGCATCGAGCGACACGGCTGAGTACTCACGAACTATCTTGCGAATGTAGTCAAAGTCGATGCTGCTTGTGCCCATAGCGTTCAAGGATTAAAATTGCTCATAATTTCGTTTGCAATTTGATCTAGAGGTAGGACCTTGTCTGCTAAACCAGCATCAGCTATAAATTTAGGCATCCCCCACACTACGCTGCTCGCCTCATCCTGAGCCAGAATCTGACCACCGACCTTGCGGATACACTCGCAGCCACGCAGCCCATCTTGACCCATCCCAGTTAGCACGACGGCGATCGCTCCATCTCCATAAACTTCGGCTACAGACCGGAAAAGGACATCAACCGAGGGCCGACAGGAGTTTTCTGGCGGATCTTGATGTGTTCCAATTTGAACAACAGTTCCATGCCGTTCTACCACCATGTGAAAGTCTCCCGGCGCTATCCAAGCGTGTCCAGGCTGAAGCACAGCTCCAGGAACCGCTTCATCAACTCTGATTTGAGATTTGGCTGCCAGTCGCTCAGCCAACAGCTTTGTAAACATCGGAGGCATGTGCTGAACAATTACAATCGGTACCGGCAGATTTGCCGGAAACTGGGATAGCACATCAGCCAAGGCATTAGGTCCCCCAGTAGAAACTCCAATTGCCACCACAGCCGCTTGATTGGGACTGGATATGACTTTTGGAGACGAGCGAGTCGGTGCGATTGGTGAATAAACGGTCCCCGCTTGAGAGCTAGCGACACCTGAGCCAAGTACCTTACCAAATGTCTTGATCTTGGGAATCAAGTCATCGCGGATGTGTTGAATGGCAGCATCGACGCTGCCCGCTAAGCTGGGCTTAGTGGCGTAATCCGTAGCCCCCAATGACAGCGCTTCAAGGGTTGCTGCAGCACCAGCTCGAGTGAGGGTGCTGAACATGATGACGGGTAGGACTGGGTAAGTCTTGCGAAGCGCGACTAACGTTTCTAAGCCATCCATCTCGGGCATCTCTATATCTAGAATCACCACATCAGGAGTGACCTGTGGAATCTTAGCTAGGGCAATGTGGCCATTGGCAGCAACACCTACCACCTCTAGTTCCGGATCGCTAGACAGCACTTTGGAGACTCGACTACGAACTACAACTGCGTCATCCACAACAAGGATGCGTATTTTCGGCATCAGGTTTTAAAATTCCCCATCACCCACTTCCTTCACTGTCAAGATCAATTTTAGGAGCTTACTGTAGAGGCGTTACATGTAACGTCTCTACACCTGTCAGTTTCATGCTGTTTGTCATTTGTCCGTCGTTCGTTGTCTGTCGTTAAAAGCCTGACAAGACATCGCGACAACCAACAACAAACAACTAAAAACCAACAACCAACAAACAACCGCTTAGTATTTAAACTTGCTCAGGAGTTTCTGTAGCTCCACTGCCATCCGGGCGAGTTCGTCTGCTGCCTGCAAGGTACTGCTGGCACCAGTCGTAGTGCTTTGAGCGTTCTGCGCGACGTGGCCGATGTTCTTGGCAATGTCCGCAGCCCCCTTTGCTGTCTCAGCGATGTTACGGGAAATTTCACTAGTTGTGGCAGTTTGCTCTTCGACAGCGCTGGCAATGGTGTTCTGGATATCGTTAATCCGGTTGATGACGCCAGTGATCTGACCAATGGCTTCAACTGCCTCCTTTGTATCGGTTTGAATCGCCTCAATTTTCTGGCTGATATCTTCTGTAGCCTTTGCAGTCTGCTTCGCTAATTCCTTCACCTCGGTGGCAACAACAGCAAAACCTTTGCCCGCTTCACCTGCTCGTGCCGCTTCAATTGTGGCGTTTAGAGCCAGCAGATTAGTCTGCTGAGCGATGGATGTAATCACCTTAATCACCTTACCAATTTCGGTACTACTCTGGCCTAGCTTGGTAATTGTGGCGTTGGTGCTGTCAGCTGTCTTAACTGCTGAGGTCGCCACCTTAGCTCCCTCAGCAGCATTCTTGGCAATCTC
>CAXUIV010000097.1:0-2755 GCA_964250875.1 uncultured bacterium | reverse complement strand
ACCTCTCCAGCACCTGACGCATTGATTTGTTTTGATAAATCCCCCTGAGCTACAGCGATCGCTAACTCAGCAATATTCCTGATCTGGTTTGTCAAATTGGCGACCATCCGATTCATGGCACCACTGCTGGTTGCCCATAGACCATTAGCTGTTTCTAGAGAAACGCGCTCCGTCAGCTTTCCCTCTTCACCAACCATCTTGCTAACTTGAACGATTTGGTTGGCGAAGTTCTGGTTCAAACTCACCCATTCATTAAAGACTTCAGCAACCTCGCCTAACCCATTTTGAATAGGTAAGCGGACGGTAAAATCTCCATTCCTAGCTGCTCTAAGAGCTTTTAGCAACGCTTGCCATTGTTCAGTGCTATTTTCCTGCCCTACACCATTTACCTCTACCTGTGTTCCCTCAGAGGTGAGGGTTGCTAAGTCGTCTGCGCTCACTTGAGTTGTATCTACACTAGTGTCCATTTTTAGCATTCTCCTGAATCAATTAAATTTGACCAACTATAGTGAGCAGGAATAAACATAAGCATGTTGATGAATTCAAACCGCCAGTTTTCTACCCATGCCCTATGCCCTATGCTCTGTGCCCGACCTTAACAAGTCATTGTTTGTTCTCATCAATCTACCTAGTGACTTGTGACCTCAAGAATTTTCTCGGTGTCCAGAATCAGCAACAGCTTGTCCTTGAGTTTGTAGGCTCCCTGAATCATCTGACGCATCCTGCCTTTAAGCGTCATGGGTGGCGGTTCAAAGTCGTCCGGCGCAACATCTAAAATGTCTTCAATCTCATCTACTAGCAGGCTGACTACCTCTGGACCGTCACGCACTATGATGTTGCAGGGAAGCTGTGCCGAGGATGACCCAACAGACGACTGGTTCAGTTCCAATCGACGTTGCAAATCAATGGCAGTGATAATCCGACCACGCAGGTTAATCAAGCCGCAGATGTCTGATGGAGCTAGCGGCACACGAGTTACTTGCTGATACCGAATGACTTCCTGCACATGCTGTATCTCTATGCCAAAGTAAATTCCGTTGAGAAAAAAGGTACAAAACTGACGTTGTTCGGCCATAGGTTAAACTTGGCGCTGTGGGGCGACGAGGTGAGTGAAAAAATGAGGGCTGGCAATACGGGTAATACTCTCGATGTCGAGGATTTCGGTGACCTGACCTTGGATGACTGCAAGCGAAAGTACACCCGGTCTACTGGCGGTGCCTTTGCTGGTGAGTGACTCTTCTACGATGTCAAGGATGCGTTCCACGACTAGCCCTATCGTGTGTTCGCCCTCCAAAGATACGACGACGACCTGAATCGTTGCATCTTCGGCAGTTGAAACTGCTAAGGGCTGGTTTTGGTTAGAGGTAAAGACAGTAGAGAGGGCAATCAGGGACAAGATTCTACCCCGGTACTGCACGACATACTGATCTCCTGTTCTCTCTACAGCAGAGCAAGGAATTTCTTCAAGGCGTGCGGCAAAAGAAAGTGGGATAGCCATACGTGCGCCTTGTGGTCCCTCAAACAACAGCAACATCTGGCGATTGTCTTCTTGTTGTTCCACTGCCTTGACACCAGCCAATCGGCTCCGGACTTCAGAGATGACGCCGGTTCGCACGGCCAGATCTATGACATCTACGATCAATGCGACCTTGCCATCACCTAATATGCTGGCTCCAGCGAAAGTGGATGTTCTTAGATGCTTCCCCAACGGTTTGACTACAATTTCTTGAGTGTCGTTGATGCCTTCTACGACTAAACCAAATGGATACTCGTCTGCCTTGAGGACAACAATATTGATGACCTCCTCATCTGTCGCGGCGGCGGCCTCCAATTGCAGTTCGCGATTCAGATAGACTAGAGGTAACAGGTTGCCCCGCAAGCGATAGACGGGAACATCATAAAGCATCTCAATTCCCCTAAGAGCTTGTTCTCCCTCTAGTCGGACTAGCTCCAACAAGCTACTTTGGGGAATGGCGTAGCGATCGCCGCCGCCAGTCACAATCAGCGCTGGGATAGTTGCTAGAGTCAGCGGGATTTTGATTTTAAACGTTGTACCCTGGCCCAGATGGCTGTAAACCTCAATTTTGCCATTGATCTTCTCAATGTTGGTTTTAACGACGTCCATTCCAAGACCACGTCCTGAAATGTTTGTAACTTGCTTGGCGGTTGAGAAGCCGGGTAGAAAAATTAGGTTCAACGCCTCCGACTCGCTCATGTTGGTGGCCTGGGTAGAGGTGATCAGTCCTAGCTGCTGCGCTTTTTGCTTGAGCCGCACCCGGTCAATCCCAGCGCCATCATCGCTCACCTCAATATGCACTTTGCCGCTTTCATGAAAGGCTCGTAGCAGCAGGCACCCTTCAACTGGCTTGCCACGAGTCGTCCGCACAGCTGGAGACTCAATGCCGTGGTCGATGCAGTTGCGGACTATGTGTGTTAGGGGGTCTTTAACTGCCTCAATGATCGTCTTATCAAGTTCGGTTTCCGCTCCCTCCAGCTCAAACCGTACCTGCTTACCGCAGGCGATCGCCAAGTCACGGGTTACGCGAGGAAACTTGGCGGTGATTGTACTAACCGGCTGCATGCGGGTTCTCATCACCCTTTCTTGCAGTTCAGTTGTCATCAAGTTGAGACTTTGGCAAGTAGCGGTAAAGGCTGTATCTTCCTGAGTAGCAGCGAACTGGAGGAGCTGGTTACGAGCTAAAACTAGTTCACCCGCTAAGTCCATCAACTGATCGAGCAGACCAACATTAACCCG
>CAXUIV010000096.1:0-10889 GCA_964250875.1 uncultured bacterium | reverse complement strand
TTAGACACTTGATTAGAAATGCGACTCATAAATGTTTAACTATTCTAAGCTTATGGAAAATGTGACCAGTTGAGTAGACATGTTTGATACCTCTGACTGCAAATATTTTGCCTATGCTTTGACATCGGCTTGCTCATACATAACTCTGATCGCTTAGAAGAGACAGGTGTAAACACAGATTGATCTGTCAAGTATAATGCCATTTCCTGATGTTTGACCAAACTGGGGACTAGAAACTGGGACGAGTCCTTTACCTTATGCCCCATGCCTCTCTTCGTTCTCAATTCCTCCTTAACCTATTCTTGCTATGTCCTCTTCAACCAGTCTGCTCATCCGCCAATCGAGAATTCTCTTACCCACTGGTGAGTTTCTCTTAGGAGATGTGCTGATCCGCGATCGCCAGATTGTTCAAGTTGCACCCACAATCTCAGAGTCTGACAGTCAACTGGCAGTCAAAATCATTGACGCTGTAGGCTTAACTTTGTTGCCGGGAGTCATCGATCCGCAGGTACACTTCCGGGAACCGGGTCTAGAACACAAAGAAGATTTATTTACTGCTAGCTGTGCCTGTGCTAGAGGCGGCGTGACTTCGTTTCTAGAAATGCCCAACACCCGCCCTTTAACGACTACTCAGCTAGCTTTAGACGACAAGCTACAGCGAGCATCCCAGAAGTGTCTGGTGAATTATGGTTTTTTTGTCGGAGCAACGCCGGACAATCTACCCGATCTGCTCCAGGCTAATCCGACACCAGGCATTAAAATTTTCATGGGATCGATGCATGGTCAACTGTTGGTTGACCGCACAACAGCGCTAGAAGCGATTTTTGCCAAGGGAGAGCGCTTAATTGCGGTGCATGCTGAAGACCAAGCCCGAATCAACCAGCGACGGCAGGAATTTGCGGGAACCGACGACCCGGCTATTCACTCCCAAATTCAGGATAACCAAGCAGCACTCATAGCCACCCAGCTCGCTCTAGGACTAGCTAAAAAATATCGGCGTCGCTTACACATTTTACACATGTCAACAGCGCAGGAGGCTGAATTACTACGCCAAGATAAACCGAGTTGGGTCACAGCTGAAGTGACACCCCAACATTTGCTGTTAAACACCAGCGCTTATGCCAAGATCGGCACGTTGGCGCAGATGAATCCACCCTTGAGAACACCCCACGACAACGCAGTCCTCTGGCAGAGCTTGATGGATGGTGTCATTGACTTCATTGCCACCGACCACGCACCTCATACTCTAGAGGAAAAAGCCCAGAGTTATCCCAATACCCCCTCTGGCATGCCTGGAGTTGAGACATCCCTACCGCTCATGCTGACTCAAGCAATGCAGGGCCGCTGTACCGTTGCTCAGGTGTCTAACTGGATGTCTACTGCTGTTGCTAAAGCTTATGGCATTCCGAAAAAGGGGGCGATCGCTCCTGGTTATGACGCTGATGTGGTTTTGGTAGACTTAAACACCTACCGCCCTGTCTTGCGTGAAGAACTGTTAACTAAGTGCGGCTGGAGTCCCTTCGAAGGCTGGAATTTAACTGGATGGCCAGCAATAACAATTGTTGGTGGTCAAGTTGTATATGACAGAGGCAGGTTGCATACAGAGGTTAGGGGCCAAGCACTAACGTTTGATGCCAAATAGCTTGTCTTAGAAGACATAAAATATTTGCTTCGTCAACGCTGGCAAGAAAGCTGTTTTTAGCTATCTGATTGAGTCGTGGGGTATCGTTGCATTACTTATCATCAAAAAAATCCCAAAAATTTTAAGATGCTATTCATAAAGCACCTTTTATATCTTTTTGGAGAAAACCATGAATAGTGATGCTGGTGGAGCAAATACTGCAAAAGAACAGGTTGGTGTTGATATTGATACATATGATCGGGGAATTGTTCCAGCTGAAACCGCAGCGCGTAGAGAGCGGGAGGGTGATACGTTTAAGACAACTCCTCAAGAAATTGGCGACACAGACAATGAGGGTCTTCACACCACAGGTGGTTACACAACAGACAAAGAGGGTTTAACTAATAACTACGCCATCGAACCCGAAATGTATGTAAATGAGCCAGGGGACTTAAGGCAGCAAGAGGAAGAACTCGCTGCTGAACGCGGTGAACAGCTAAGAGGCTTGAACAGAGACGAGGCAGGAAAACTAACGATGGAAGACGATACTCGTGGTAAGGGACCAGGGGCTATATAGTCCTAGAGAGGAGCGATCGCTGTCAAATCGAACTCGCCTTCTGGAACAAGGTTGGCTTGACGACCTGAGACAGCTTGGTAAGTAAGACAAATTTCGAGGTAGCTGGGCGGTTTGTACTGCAACCGTTCTGCCCACTCAATTGTCACAATGCCCAACGGGACCTCAACACCTTGCCAGTAAGTCTCCAAGTTCAACGCCGTCACTTCTGCCGCCGACAAGCGGTACAAATCCATGTGGTAGAGCGGGAGGCGACCTTTGGTGTACTCGTTAATTAAAGTAAATGTGGGACTAACAATCGGTTCAGCGATTCCAAGCCCCTGACCAATACCCTGCACCAAAGTGGTTTTGCCGCTACCTAAGTCCCCTTCTAACAGAATCACACTACCTACTGGCAAGGATTGACCCAAAGTTATCCCCAGCGATCGTGTTACCTCTGCATCCGCAAGCGCA
Organism: uncultured bacterium; assembly: GCA_964250875.1. Classification (GTDB taxonomy): domain Bacteria; phylum Cyanobacteriota; class Cyanobacteriia; order Cyanobacteriales; family Chroococcidiopsidaceae; genus CAXUIV01. The sequence goes on along the minus strand of CAXUIV010000096.1, from coordinate 8,241 downwards.
AGTGTAATCGTCTTTATCATTGGCATGATTACGTGGTTACTACTGGGTGCGACTGTACCACCTCAGCAATACCCGTGCTAGTCGTTGAGGATTGTGGCGTACCAGGCCATTTTGATCCTCATCCATCACATTAGAGAGAACAATTCTACGTCCCAACTGGGTGACGGCTTCTCGGTCGAGAAAGACGGGGTGGGAATTTTCTTGAGCGTAGCGAATCATGCTGTGGGCTGAGGGGACTTTTTTCTGGACTAGCACAGCATTAAACAGCTTTTGCCCACAAGCAGCATCAATTGCTCTGATATGGTCGGAAACAGTGTAGCCTTGGGTCTCTCCAGGCTGGGTCATGATATTACAGACGTAGATGCAAGGTACAGATGAGGTTACGTCTCCACATCGTTGAGCGATCGCTTGGGCAATCTCTGGCACCAACAGATTTGGAATCAAGCTCGTATAGAGACTTCCAGGGCCAATGATGATGTAATCAGCTTCCTGAATTGCTTGCAGTACCCTTGGTAAGGCGGGTGGATTGGCAGGAATACAGCCAATTTTGACAATGCTGCCGCCCGCTGCGGTAATGTCAGATTCACCCTCAATGCGGCGACCATCTGCTAGCTCTGCCCACAGACGAACGTCACTCAGGGTTGCTGGTAGCACCTGTCCCCGTACTGCTAGGACATTGGAACTGGCGGCGATCGCTTGCTCTAAATCCCCAGTAATCTCACTCATCGCCGTTAAGAACAGGTTGCCAAAGCTGTGGCCCGTTAAACCATCCCCAGCCCGGAACCGATACTGAAACAGTTCTGTTAACAGCTTCTCTTCATCTGCCAAGGCCGCCAAACAATTTCGAATATCTCCTGGCGGCAACATCCCATTTTCCCGCCGCAACCGCCCAGAAGAGCCACCATCATCTGCTACTGTAACAATAGCAGTAATGTTAGCGCTGTATGTCTTTAACCCTCGCAGCAGGGTAGAGAGACCCGTGCCACCTCCAATCGCCACAATTTTCGGTCCCCGATGCAGCCGACGATGTGCGAGCAGCACATCAATTAATCCCTCGTCTCCTTCCGGCCTCAGAACCTCGGTAATTGAACCCATCGTCCGAGTTTGCCCCCAGAGGATTAACAGTAGACCGCAGAGCAACACGAGAGGACCGCTGATATAGTTGGGAATGGTGGTGGCGATCGCCGCTAGGGTGTCTTGGACTAACTGGATTAAATAATAAATCGGAGTCAGCTTGATCCAAATTGCTAGACCTAGACTCGTTAGAAGGACACCACCGGCACTTATAAGTAGCCAGCGTTTCACCGACAACCCAGGGGACAACCACTTAAACCACTGATTAACCCGGTAGGGTGTGCGGCTACGCGACTCCTGCCTGAGGGCATGCAGAGCCTGTTTGATATAACCGATTGACATAGTTAATTTAGGACGGGGGGACATAAAAATCTATACCAGTGGTCTCGACTATAGCAAGGAAACTACTCAGAGGCAGCAGGAAGCCTATCCTCCTATAGGTGAGAGGAATGCTGCGCCGCCTTGTTGTTGGTAGTTGGTTGTTTGTTGTTGGTAAATACCAACAATGAACAACTAACAGCGAATGCTCGCATAATCCCGTCGGCTATCTTCCATGGGATAAGTTAAATTTTCCACTGTATTCAACTAACAGAGTATTGCTAAAGTTGCAATTGAATTATGGAAAGGCGAATTTTGGGATTGGACCCAGGGCTGGCGATTTTAGGATTTGGAGCGATTTGCGTTCCCTCGGAAGATTTTCGCCACTGCACCACGCCCAATGCCCCCTCAGTTTCAGCCGGTGTGGTGTCTAAAACAGTGACGCTGCTTGATTTTGGCGTTATTCAAACCACTGCTGATACAGAGATGGGCGTGCGGCTTTGCACTATTTATGATGATTTGAACACCCTGCTGCAAGAATGGAAACCTGACTTGGTGGCGATTGAGAAGCTGTTTTTTTACCGCATGGCTAACACAATCACCGTTGCCCAAGCGCGGGGAGTGCTGATGCTGGTATTAGCTCAGCATCGGGTGCCGTTTGTTGAGTTTACACCCGCGCAAATTAAACAAGCGCTGACGGGATACGGCAACGCAGATAAATACGAGGTGCAGCAAGCAGTGGCAAGGGAGTTGGATTTAGAGTACATTCCCCGCCCAGATGATGCTGCCGATGCGTTAGCAGTGGCGCTGACAGCGTGGTATCAGCTTTAAATTATCGAGATGTGTCGGAGTCCATTAATATCTGTTTGACGGGTCCACCTCTGTAGAGAGGTTACATGTAACGTCTCTACGCTCGTCAAAATCTGATTAACAGTTCATTGATCTAATTCTTCTACTTATAATTCTGGACTGTCTGCTTCCCAATCCCAACAGGGTTTCGCTTCTGGACCGCGAGGGTAAATCGCGCATACAAGTAAGTTGCTACCGTAGATCTGACCGTGCCAGTTCCGGCAACCTTTACAGGTATTATGCCTAAAGTAGGTCCGCAACGCCTGAAGTTCTTTCCCGCCCTTAGTCCGGGGTAGTAGCTCAACCCTGGATTGTTGAACAAGAATCTTATGCTCCCTTTTCTCGTGCCTGTTGACTTCTGCTCCCATTCCCACCATTGCCAGCAGGAGGCCAGCAAGTACTGCTGCCGCCGTTTCTAACCCCAGTATCATTTAATTTTAATCGGCTCCAGGAATGAACAATCCAGCGCAATGCTACAGCTATTAAAGATATGTTGATTCTGCTCTCATTACCTATTTTCTAGCCTATTTTTGAATATCTGGCCAAAAATAGAGACGAGCGTTAACCAATCTATTCTTTAGTCAACCGTCTGAATCGCTTGTCATTCCGTAGCTCATCAAAATCCAAGTCATCTTTTGCCTCCTCCCGATATCTGGAATTCAGCTCAATGGCCTTTGCCAAGTTTTCTAGAGCTGGCTTGACTTGACCCTGTAGAGCATGACAGGCAGCTTTGTTGTAGTAAGCGCTGGCGTAGTCTGATTTAATTTCCAGAGCTTTGTTGAAGCTCTCAATTGCATCTTCGTCGTACCCTAGCCTGACGAGCGCGTAACCTCGTTTGTCCCACGCTTTGGGAGAGTCAGGTTTGAATTTGAGTGCTTTGTCGAAGCTCTCAATGGCCTCTTCATACCTCTCTAACTCCTGGAGGGCAAGACCCCGATTTAACCAGGCAACAGCATCTTCAGGCTGGCATTGAATTGCTTGGTCGAAAGAGCGAAAAGCCTCCTCGTGCCGCAGCAAATTTCCGAGCGCGACACCCCGATCGCACCAGGCTTCACGATAATCAGGCTTGAGCTGAAGAGCTTTATCGTAGGAGGCGATCGCGTCTTCGTGCCGTTTCAATCTCGCTAGTGCCAGACCTTGCTCAAACCAGGCTTGGGGGCCTTCGGGCTGGATCCTCACTGCCTTATCATAAGCAGCGATCGCGTCTTCGTACCGCTGCAATTTTCTTAACGTATTGCCTCGTTTCTGCCAGGTACTAGAGTCGTCTGGCTTGAGGTCAAGTACTTTTTCAAACGAGGCGAGTGCTGGTTCGTACTGTTGCATTTCTTCCAAAACTATGCCTCGGTTATACCAAGCTTCGGAGTTGTCTGGCTGGAACTGAAGGAGTTTGTCGTAGGAGGTGACTGCTGCTTCGTAGTGTTTCAATTTTCCTAAGGCCATGCCCCGATTCAGCCAAACATGAGAATTGTTAGGCTGGATGGCAATTGCTTTGTCGTAGTTGGCGATCGCCTCTTCATAGTGACCCTGAGCTAACCGTGCCTCCCCCTGGCTAATATAGTCTTCAGGTGTAAAGAACAGCTGAGGACGATTGGATTTCAAGAGTTCGAGTTGCTGTGTTATTGTCTGGATCTTGTTTTGAACCTCAGCCATAAACGACTCTGAGATAAATTGAGGGGTAATCTCAGCCAGGTTCTGTAAAATGACATCTTTTTGAGCTTGAGCGTCTGCCTGCAATTCCGAGAGTTGAGCAGCAAGTTCTGTCTCTAGTTTTTGCAGATTCTGGAGCGTTAAATCCTTCTGCCCTTGAACGCCCGACTGCAACGCTGAGAGTTGAGTGGCGGAATCAGCCTCTAACTTCTCCAGATTTTGATGTATTCCATCTTTCTGGCTTTGAACATCTGACTTTAAGCCAGATATCTGAGCGTTGACTTCAGCCTCCAATTTTTCCAGAGTCTTAAAGAAAAGGTCTTTTTTCCCCTGCACGCTGAACTGAAGTTCCGGCAGTTGAGCCACGAATTCAGTTTCCAGTCTCTCCAGATTCTGACGAATCGCGTCTTTGTGGATCTGAGCATCTGACTGTAGCTTAGCTAGCTGTGCAGTAGACTCAGCCTCTAATGTTTGCAGGTTTTTAAAGGTGAGTTCCTTGCGTCCCTGAGCGCCTGACTGAAGTTCCGACAGTTGAGCCGCGAAATCAGTCTCAAGTTTTCCTAAGTTTTCCAGAACCTGATCTTTACGCTCATAGGCTCCTGACCGTAGAACAGCAAGTTGAGCGGTTAGTTCAGCCTCTAATTTCTGGAGGTTTTTAAAGGTGAGTTCCTTGCGTCCCTGAGCATCCAGATGGAGTTCTGACAGTTGAGCTGTAAACTTCGCCTCTAGTTTTTCTAAGTTTTCCAGGAGTTGGTTCTTTTGGGCATCAGCTCCTGACCGCAACTCAATCATTTGAGCAGCCAGTTCAGCCTCCAGTTTCTGGAGGTTCTCAAAAGTCAGATCTTTCCGCCCTTCAGCGCCTAACTGGAGTTCCGACAGTTGAGATGCAAACTCAGTCTCAAGTTTTTCTAAATCTTCAAATAGTTGCTTTTTGCGCTCGTAAGCTCCTGACCTCAGCTCATTCAGTCCAGTTGAGAATTCAGCTTCTAGCTTTCTGAGGGTTTTGAGGGTGAGGTCCTGCTGTTGCTGAACTTGCCTTTGAGCATCTAGCCGGAGTTCAGCCAGTTGGAGAGCAAGCTGAGACTCTAGCTCTCCAAGATGTTGAAAGACAAGAGCCTTTTGTGCCTCAGCGCCTGACTGTAATCCTGAGAGTTGAGCCACAAACTCAGTCTCGGATTGTTCTAGTGTTTTTAAGGTAAGGTCCTGTTTTGACTGAGTCGCACCTTGGAGTTCGGAAACCTGAGCGGTAAACTCTAGCTCCAGCTTCTCTAACTTTTGTTGAGCGGTCTCTAAAAGTGACTCTAGTTCGGCAATCCTTTGCTCTTTAATTCGAGAGACTTCAGCAACCATGCCGGTGAGGTTTTCTCTCTTAGTTCCTACATCCTGACGAAACTGCTCTGCCTCGTCGCCCAGTTCGTCCGCGATGTCTTCAGCCTGCTGGAGAATGTTCTCAACTTCTTGGTGAGTGCTAACAATCTGGCCTTCTAAGTCTGCCGTTTCGTTGAGCTGGGCTTTCACCACCTCTGCCACTTCTCGAATCACAGCCCGTCGCAGTAACCATAGAGCGGCGATCGCCACAGCTAGAAGTAGGGCTAGGGCACCAACCAAAACGTTGAATAGAGTTGTCGTCCGACTAAAGACACGATCAGCCTCAGCCTGAACCTGTGCCTGAGTTCGCTTTTCTGATCGCAGCTGCTCCAGTTCTTGCTGGTCCTGATTTGAGAGTGTCTGGGTAATCAGCCTAGGACTACCAGATTGTGAAGGCTGAGCATTGGTAACACTGACGGACAGTAGGAAGGTGGTTGAAAAGACAAGTCCACTCCTCAACACGAATGCGAAGACACTTTTATTCTTGTTTTGCATAACCGCCTTCCCTATCCATCGTTTAAACTCCTTGGTCTGCTGAGATCTGAACAAAATTGAAAACCTTCAACTCGTGTCAGAACTCTGGTTTATGCCTATCTAGACTACTTTAGCTCTGCAGGCAACAATATAGGAGTGCTGGGTGCTGAGTAAGATACAGATGAATTTAGGGAATGGGATAGGGACAAGCCGAGAGGCAGCTTATAGTGGCTTAACTTACCTAAAGAAACACCTATTGTGCTACCAAGGAAGCTGATTGCCCAAATGGAAAAAACCGCCAGTAGGACCATCCGCAGGGAGTGTAGCCAGATCAACGGCTGTTTTCGCTCCTTCCGTCACATCTAGTTCACCCGTTGGGTTGGCATCTGTCTTGACAGATCCTGGGTGGGCAGAGTTGACTTTGATGGGTGTATCTTTTAGGGCGTCTGCTAAATGAACTGTAAAGGCATTCAATGCTGTTTTGCTGGAATTGTAGGCGAAGGGTTTAGCGTTCTCTAGACCAGAATTGGGTGTTGTGTGCAGCGTTAGCGATCCCAGTCCACTTGATTGGTTCACAATTCGTCCAGCTTGGCTTTTACGGACGAGTGGCAGTAACCGCTGAGTCAAGTCAATTAACCCAAAGAAATTTGCCTCAAATGTTTTCCTGACCATTTCGAGTGGTACAGTATCGGCTTTGTATTGCCAGTCAATTGCAAATCCAGCATTGTTGACCAGTGCATCGAGCTTGCCAAAGTTTTGCTCCACGAAGTCTTTGACTGGCTCAAATGTCGATGAATCCTCCATATCTAAACGAACAGAGGATGCGTCAAATCCTTGCTGCTGTAGTTCTCGTACTGCTTGACTACCTTTCTCCGGTTCCCTGGCTGTCAGCACGACATGATAGCCCTTTTGGGCCAGCTGTCGGCAAATTTCTAAGCCCAAACCCTTGTTGCCACCTGTTACGAGCGCTACCAGTTGTGTTGCCATCGTCTTCTCCCATACACTCACTCCATCTACTCTAATAGAGACCTGACTCGGTTGTGATTCCACAGACTGAGAATGAACTCCCGAATCGCAGGTGCAGAGATTAGGGTACTTCAGTGGTGTTTCGGGCGATCGCCCCAGATGCGGGTCCGATGGTACAAATTAGCGATGGCGGCTTGCCAAATGCTAGAATCTCATCAACTCGATTCTGTGAACTCGTCATGAAAATCCAACAAATTTTTGATTGTCAAGGGATTGTTCATACCGATCCAGAAATTATGAGCGGAGTTCCTGTCTTTGTTGGCACGCGGGTTCCCTTACAAACCTTTTTTGATTACCTAGAAGGTGAAGCAGGTCTGGCTGAGTTTCTGGAAGAATTTCCTCACCTAAGAACGCAAGCATTGCAAGTTTTGGAAGTAATCGCGAAAGCGATGCTAGACCAGGAGCGAACCGCTAGTGTTCATTCTGGATGAAAACCTGCTTAGCAAAAAACTGAAAAAACCGTTCCTAGAATCAGGGCATACCGTACAAAACGTGGAAGATATGGGCTGGCGCGGCACAAAAGATCGAGACCTGTTAGCCCTGGCAAATGCCTTTCCGTTTGATGTGTTTATCACGGCTGACAAAAACTTGCCCTACCAGCAAAACTTGCAAAATCTAGCGTTGCGCGTGGTAGTGTTCAACATTAGCAGTACCCGTCCCGATCGGCTACTGCCTCTGATCGCGCAAATCATCCCTCTGCTGAAATCCTTTGCTCCTGGCTCCATAACATTGATAGATAACGCAGGCGACATCACTCCTTCTAACCTAAGCATTTGAACCCGCTAAGTTGCCTTGCGAAATTCTGCAATCGCTTCAAGCTCGTTCGTTTCTGCAATTAACACGCAACGGCTTAATAACAACATATCTAACTCTTCTAGTCCTGCTAACTGGCTGCGTTGAGTCCGCTCGTATCCATCACCACAAAGGTGATAAAGTGCAAAGACCCCGTCCTCCCAAAACCACACTTCACGCACCCCAAGCGCTCGGTACCTGGCTAATTTGGCTTCTCCACCACTGGTGAAGACGACTTCGATCGATAAGTCGGGCGATGGCTTAGGGCTACCAATGCAGTAAGATTCATCGGCTTGGACTGAACTCACCCCTTCCTTTTCTTGCGTCATTGAACCTGTAGGCAGGCAGCGAATTCCTCGCTCAAAACAAAATGTCATCACCAGATAGCCGATGATGCGCGAAAAGAACTCGTGTTCCCGTCCCGGCATGAGAATTTCAATGGCTCCATCGTAGAAAGACAGCCGGACACCGGGAGAGCCTTCAGTCCCTTTTTGAATCAGCTTGAACTGCTCCCACGTCCCTTGTAGAACGATGCGTTGGTCGGTTGTGCGGTTGAGGAGTTGAGTCATTGCCCTACCCTGCGGGAGATTCGGGATGGCGCATTGCCAATTGCGACTTAATGTTCTTTGGCAATATCTAGCGGCCAATCGCAATGGTGAACACAACTATGACCACTATAATTAAAGGCTACTG
>CAXUIV010000095.1:8109-10910 GCA_964250875.1 uncultured bacterium | reverse complement strand
TCAGTTGCTGGCGCTTAGCGATCAGTGTATCCATTATCTAGCGCTGGAGATGTAAGTTTGTTTCATTCTACTAGGATTGTCAGCTTTGGCAGTGACTTCAAAAAACTTAACAGTCCAAGACCGCCCAGCCTTCTAAACTGCAATTCGCTCTTTGCAGGCAGACATAAGAGGGTGCATCCTAACTTTTGTAGAGATACTATCTCCTTGTGGTGCCAGCATCTTGCCACTGCTCCAATGTTCAGTGTGTCACGCGAGAAGCGAACGCTGAGTTTGCCCAATGCCTGTAACTCAGCATTAATACTGAACTGGATCGTGGCAAAATCAATCTCTTTTAAGCGCCCAATGACACTCAGTTCATCAACCTGCGAGAGGAGGTGATTGCGGTGTTCCTCAAGATTACGCAGTGAAGCCTTCGCCAAAGAAGTTGGCGGCGAAGTTGGGGCACCCTAACGCTCAAATTCATCACCGAATCCATCTACCCATCTGCACCATATCGTTCCAGTAGAGCTTGAATCAGCCGAGGCGATACATAAAAATTCGTTTCCTGAAGCCGTTCAATAGCACTGGCGAAATTTATCAGGTTCCGATTTGCAGCGACTCCCAAAATGCCCAGCAATCCGATGATTTCTAGTCCTCTAGACAAAGCTATCTGTCGTGCTGCTCTTTCATCCAGCAAAATCAAGCTAACTTCTAACTGCTCTGCCAAAGCGATCGCCTCGCACTCTCCCTGATCTAACTGACCCAACTCTGCATCCATCTGACCCGTGAAAGTTTGCACCTCAAGCCAGTCTGGAGGCTGCGTGACCCAGGTTTGTACGATCATAGGTGATTTGGGTGCAGCCAGTTCATCTCGTACCGCTTCAGGAATCACCACCCGCCCATACAACTCTGGCAATAGATCAATCAAATCAATCAGCAACAGATAACAGAGAGGAGAGGTATCCGAAACAACAGCCATTAACCCTTTTGTTTCCTCTATTGCTCCAGTTTTTCCATCGTGAGCAAATCGTGTTCAAAGTCAGACTCATCGTAATGCAAGCAAGCCCCTGCCTGCTTTAAGAAAGTATCTGTTTCATACCGCGAGGAAAGCTGAAGGACGCGCCTGACATCAGCACGGGTAATGACCTCCGCCTTATATGCTTCCACCGCGAGAATTTCCAACACTCTCCGAGGTAGATTGTCCCACTCCTTCTCCAGATGGTGGGCGATTTCGTCCGGTATTTCGATCGTGACTTGCATCGTTATTCTACAGAGTGACGCTTCTGCTTGCTGTCGCCGCAATTAACATGATAGGTGAAACGCGAGCCGTTCGCTCCTATATGTACGCCACTCGTACTGTAGGTACTACTCTCGGTACGCGTCCTTATGTAGAGACTTTGCATGCAACGTCTCTACAGGTTGTTGGCTCGTATCGCCCCTCCACATCAGCCCACTAAACCCGGCAGTATTGCCAACTTCCTCTGCCAGTCTTCATCGTGGCGTAAAGTGAGGGCTGAGTAATTTGTGCTGTACTCCAGATTGTCTCTGGCAATTCGGTCTTGCTGCCGTTGATCTGGGTGGTCGTGGGCAGACCCATCGCAGAAAACGGCAACCTTGGCAGATTGATAAAGAAAGTCGGGTTTGCAGTTGGCTTCAGGAATTAAATATTGAGCCACGTCAGGTAGCTTGAAGCCGCGTCGGTAGATTTCATCCAGCACGACGCGCTCAAATTCAGAGTTGGGATCGGTTTGTTGGCGGAGAAGCTGATATTGATCTTCACGGCAGTCTCCTTCTGGGCGTCGGCCTATGGTACTACCCAACAGTTGCTGCAACCAGGGATGAATCAGGTGCCGATTCAACAGCGGATGGTCAAACTGATTGCCGTAGGATAACAGACACTCATAGCAAGCTTGGGCACAGCTTTTTTTCTCGTGAACGAAGTGGCAGATGTCAAGGGCAGACTGCGCGATCGCCCCAAAAGCATCTGGATTCTCCACAATCTGGGAAAGCACACCCGCCCCACCCTCAGACGCCTCCCAAAATAGGAGATGCTGACCCTGCCCCAGTCGTTCTGAGCAAAGTTCATCGTCTTCTAGCTTGTAAACAGCCTGAATCGCCCGTTCTAAAGCGTACTGAAGCGTGGCTAAAAACGCCGCCGCATCCTGTGGAGGAACATTCTTAGGCTCTACAACCAAAATGTTGCAGGTGTCCTGAACCATCAGGTGAATTTCATTTTGGACATCGGTTGCTGCCTCGCTTTTAGCATCCCCCCAAAGACCAGTTTTTGTATCTAACTTAAACCCTTTTTCCTGATTGCGTCTCAAACCACGGTTAATCCGCCAGAGGGTGGCAGTCTCTCCATAAGATAACGTCAGCAGTCCAGCACCGTTTGCATCCTTGACCTCAGCCACATGCCGCTTTTGGGAGGCGTAGCGGAAGTGGGTTGTGACGTTGTAGCCATACTTCAGCCGTTCTTCCTCGTCGCAGGTGATGCGTTCCCGCCGCCGGGTGACCATCGTTTCCATTTTCAGGACGCGGTTGAGCTTGGCGCGATCGCCCTGACTGTCAGCAATCTTGGCACCACAGTTGAGGCAGGTTTCTCGCTGCCAATCTTCACCCTCGTGGAAATAGCCGCAGTTGAAGCACACTCCAACCCGGAGGTACTCAATACCCCCGACTGGAACTCTGGTTCTAGAGATTTGAAACTTGCTGCCTTCGTAGTAGACAATGTTGCTAGGGGCAAACTCTCGCAGAGCCACAATCCGGGGACGAGAGACGAATTCTCCTTGGTCTCCGGCTGGAATGTAGGCTCGAACTGGCAG
>CAXUIV010000095.1:0-8009 GCA_964250875.1 uncultured bacterium | reverse complement strand
AGCGTCTGCCGAATCCAATCTGCCGAATTCCAAGGTTCCAGGTCTTGCTGACAAAAGCGATCTGCCAGCACCGACTGAACTGCCTGGAGGCAATTTTGTAGCCCGGTTGGGGTTAGGGTTAGCCTTTCTGCAATCACATCTTTGAGCGGATATTCTTCCCGATCCAGGTCAAGCAGCTGGTTCATCGAATCTCCTAGCTCTAAACCCGTGTGCGCTAGCCAAATCGAGTAGATGTGGGACCTGATCAAATCAGGGTTGCCGAGTTCAAGTTTCGGCGGCACCACAACCCCGGCAACCATCTCGTTCTGGCGACGGAAGAAGTACTGGTCATGGCCACTGCCAACAGAGGCATAGGTAATGACCAGCGCTCCTTGACCACTGCGTCCGGCACGACCACTCCGCTGGGCGTAGTTGGCTGGGCTGGGTGGAACGTTGCGCATGTGAACAACGTTGAGATCTGAGATGTCAATTCCCAGTTCCATTGTGGGGGAGCAAAAGAGGGCTGCTAGTTCGCCTTTGCGAAACTGGTCTTCCCGTTTTTGACGGTCTTCATTCCTGACCTGTCCAGTGTGTTCTCGTCCTTCTAAGTTACGGATGCGAGTGGAGGCTTGGTAGAAAGATTGGAAGAACTGGTTGACGGAGATTGTCGTTGTTTCGTCACCTTGGAGGCGACGGCTGCTGAGTGGGTCTAGGGGAATCCGATCCAACTGCTCGGACTGCCAGACCAAGGCGTCGATACGCAGCTGCACTTCCTGAGGATGGTGGGGATTTTTCACCAGAAAACCTGCCCCGCAGAGGGCATCCAACAGGCATTGAATCAGCAGCGTGCAGTCAGAATCAGAAAGCGGTACATTCAGCCATGACCAAGCTCGCGGCGATCGCAAGAACCGCCCGATTTTGCTTTTGGGAGTCAGTTTTATCTTCGCCCGATCTTTAGATTTTCCGGTGCCATTTCTCCTAGTATCCCAAGCTGCCTCCCAAGTCGCCCAAGCTGCCATGTGCAGCTGTTCAAATTCGCCAAACGCCCAGGAATCAGCGATCGCCTGTCGGACTTCGCGTTTCAGTTGCTCAAGCCGTTCTGGCTGTAGCAGATTGGCATCAATCGCCAGTTCTCGCCGCAGATGATCCAGTAATGCTTTTGCTGCTGCGTAACGTTGGTCGGGTGTTGCCTGCCGCAAGATATGATGCTGCCAGAGTGAATCGACAGCACAAGCCTCTTTGAGATCTTGATAGGCAATCACCAGCAAGCCGCACTGCTCCAGATTTGGCTGCACGATCCGCCAACCCCGCCGCAGATCTTCGTAAAGGCGATACTCTAGTAGCCGACAAAAGGTTTCCCGATCTCGCTGACGGGCTTTGTCAAACTCAGCCTCTTGACGAGCGTAATCAGCCTGTTCCAGTTGCAGGTGGTTGAAGACTTCTTGCGCCAGTTCTGCATGGGTGAGGGTTTGCTTTGCCTGCAAGGCCCCGTTTAGGGCTGACCGCAGCAGACTAGTTTGGACGAAATCATTGAAGTGTCCAGCCTGAAGGGAAGCATCCTGACGATTATCAGTAAAGCTGAGAACTTTAGCCGCTTCTGCTCGATCTCCTAACACTGTTTTCAGGCGACCAACGGTGGAGAGGCAAAGCAGAGTTGTGGCAGTACTACGGCCTTCACTGCTGAGGCGAGAGAGTTTGGTGAACTCATTCTTGCGGCCATCATGCACCACGCCGCAATGCAGACATGTGGAGAAAGGTTTACGCACAAACCAGCAGGTGGTGCCTTCTAGCAGGGAGGTCGTCACTTTACCGTTGGGCAAAACGCGCATTCGTTGGGGGATGAGTGGCAGATATTCCTTCTTCGGCACCCGTCCCTCTCGTTTCGTCTCTTTAAACCAGGTGTCGGGTAGCCGGTCCTCATCCTCTTCACTCCAGAGGTCGGGTTCATGTAAGGTGAGGTAGCCTTCCTTGATGTCAGCTGCCTCGTTATCCAAGGATGTGGGCAGCAAGGGTTGAACGACCTGGTTGTCAGTGTCGTAACGCACGACGTAGTAATCCTGTCCGCACTCTCGACAGAAAACTAGGGGGTAAAGTAGGCGATCGCCCGTTGTCGCGTACTGTCCTTCTAAAGTCAGGAAACGCTGACAATGAGGCTCAACTGTGGCGTAAACGCTACCGCCTTGGGAGATGAACTGGTGGAGACGGAAGGCAAGTCCGCCAGTCTTACTGCCCCAGAGAAACATCTGTTTCAGGGAGTCTCGGCAAGTCTCAAACGAGAGTTGGGTTTGTGCTGCCAGTTGATTTGCCCCAGCTTCTAGAGAAATGGGGGTACGACGAACCAGTCGATTGCCCTCCACCGCTAATCCAAACGTCATCTCAATCCAGGCAGCGAGGGGATGTTGTTGAAAGGCTTCTAGGGTTTGGTCGGCGATAGGGACCTGGATGCTGGTGCGCAGTTCGGCAATGGTCGGTTGCGGGCGCTGGATCGACCGATCCAGAGTTTCATCAATCACATTAGACGGCTTCACCTGCACCCCAAACAGTTTGCTAGCGACGCCTGCAACCGTTTGACGGCGAGCATCGCGATCGCCCTCAGTGGACATGGTGGCACTGGTGCCGATGCAAAGCAGGTCTTTGCCACAGCGCTGGCGCAGCTTGCGAATCAGGAGGGCGACATCGGCACCCTGTCTGCCTCGGTATGTATGCAGTTCATCTAATACTAGAAACTTCAGATCGGGGGCCGTCACCAGCTTTTCTTCATAGGTGCGGGTGAGCATTAGCTCCAGCATCACGTAGTTGGTCAGCAGAATGTGAGGGGGATGATTTTGGATCTCGGTCTTCTTTTGCAGGCTTTCCTGCCCGGTGTACTGCTCGACTCGAATCGAGTTACCGGGGACTTTGGCGAGAAACTTATCAAATTCCTGCTTCTGAGAATTGATCAGGGCGTTCATCGGGTAGACGAGGATTGCCCTCACGCCTGCTATTTCGGGGTGGCGTAGCAGGTCATCAAAAATCGGCACAACGTAAGTCATGCTTTTACCGGAACCTGTACCAGTCGTTAAAACGTAAGGTTCCTGGCCTTGGGCAGCTAGAAAGGCTTGCTCTTGATGGTAGCGAAATCGGTAAGCACCTTTATCGGTGACGAAGTATTTTTCACAGTCGGGGTGCAGCACTCCCTGCTGTACGAGTTGAGTGACGCAAGAACCTTGTTTATAGAAGGGGTTAAGCTGCATCAAAGGGTCAGGCCACAGGTGTCCCCGCTCGAGTTCCTGATAGACAAACTGCTGCACCTGAGTGTCGCGAATTTTGAGGAAGCTCTCAATGTATTGGCGGTATTCAGCGACAACTTCGTTGCGGAGGCTGAAGATATCGAGTGTGCGGGGGTCGAAGACGGAGTTAGACGTTGGGGTTGGAATTTGGGCAGTACGTCCCAGGCGTCGATCGATTGCCTGAATTAATTGACTGCTAAACGCTTCCGTCAGGGTGTCCTGCTGGAAAATCTCAGCTAGTTCCACCAGATCCCACTCTGGAGGAATTTTAGACAACAGCAGTGCTAACTCCTCGGTTGCCATCGTCTCGACTCCAGTACAGTCCAGCGTATCCAGTTTTTGACCCAGAATGAAACTGGCAGCAGCGATCGCTTCGGAACCTTTCGTCAGAATGTTTTTTAGCTTCATAGAACGACCGACCTTTGCCAATGGGGAGGAGTGAGTGAATCAAGGAACTGAGACGGATGAGCCTGGGACCCACAAACCATCAAGGCTCGCATGGCGCGAGAGCAACCGACATAGAATAAGCGGCGTTGCTCATCACTCACGGCTGCGACTTCATCGGTTGGTAGATTGCTGTTGAAGTAGGGTAGACGTCCTGCTTGCAGCCCAACAATGCAGACAAAGGGAAACTCTAACCCCTTTGCTGAATGCAGGGTCAAAACTTTCACGTAGGGAGCATTGAGATCGATTTTGTCACCAGCAACAAATTGAGCCTGGAGTCCCTGTCCGGCAAGTTGTTTGGCGATCGCCTTTCCGGTTTCACCACTAGGGCACAACACAGCACCACAATGGATTGGAAGCCGGAACTGTTGAGCTGCCTGAGCGAAGAAGGCTCGGATCGATCGAGCTTCTTGCTCGGTACTATCACTTAGATATAGGGTAGGACGATCGCCTTGATAGCTTGAAGGTTCCTGCGTCAGGCACTCAGCATCGCCTGCTTCTGGTTGCAAGATGGTGGCGCAGGCAGCAGCGATCTGTTGTGTGTTCCGGTAGTTACGCCGGAGAATTAAGGTGCGTCCAGCTACTTTTAAGTCTGCATGAATTTGTTTCCAGCTAAAGCCACGCTGATAAAGAGATTGGGAAGCATCGGCAGTTAGATAAATACCATCCAGAGAAGGCACCAGCGCCAACAAAAAGCGCAAGGCAGTTGGAGAGAGATCTTGTGCCTCATCAATCACAACCGCTTGATAAGGAGGGGTGGGCAAACGCCTTACCACCTCTAAAGCTCGGTAACGGAGTTGCTCCCAGGTAATGTACGCTTTTTGCCCCATGAGGTGATGCCAGGTTTGGTAGACTGCCCAGAGTGCTTCCCGAATATTGGTTTTCAGGGACACACCTCGTCCCCGCCGTTCGTGTGTCAGGTAATCTTCCAGAGTCGTAATGCCCCAAGCTTCAATAACATGCTGAATCTCTTGCAGCATGTAGGGGAGTCCCAGTCGTTCTAGGATTTGACGACGAACCTGGCGATCAAAAGGGTTGTTGGCAGGAATATTGGCAGTCTGAAGTGCTGTTTCGAGACAGGCGAGACATTGGTCTTCTCTGGCAAAGCGGGGTTGTCCGTAGGTCTGGACATAGTAATGGTAGGTGAGTGCATCTACCGTAGCGACTTTGACTCCAGCAGCGGCAGGCGGTTGGCCCAACAGTTGCTCTAGAAGTTGCTCTGAGTAAGCGACCAGAGCCTTTGTGTAGGTTGTAAACAAGATGGGTTTGAAGCCAAGGGTGAGCAGCTTTTGTACCCGATAGAGTGCCAGGGTAGACTTGCCTGTACCAGGTCCTCCTTTGACCAAGGTGGGACCATTGCTGCCAAAATCTCGAAGTTTTTCCTGTTCTGGGTCGAGCTTGAGTAAGAAGGCACTCAAGCTACCCTCTACAAAGCGATCAAGGTCGTCTGGGTCACTAAGGACATACTGCCGCTGAGTCGCGATCTCTTCCAAGGAACGAGGGAAGAGATTGTCTAAAATCCGCTCTAGTAACTTCTCTGGCAGGGGTAATTCGAGCAAGGCTTCAGCGTTTTCGACTTTGAGTAAGTCAGACCAGTACTCTGAGGGAATTTGCCATTGTTTTAATAGTGGTTGTGTAAGGTTAATCGGCAGTGCCGTGGTGATTGCAGACGGTAATGGTTGGGAGTAGGGTGGTGCTGAATGGGCTTCCCCTTCTGGTGCTGGTTTAAGTACCGTCTCTGAAGGAATCCCGGTTAATGTTGCTTGTGGTTCCAGGGTGCTGGCATCGGGAGGTGTCAGCAGCGTTTCAGTGTCTACAATTTCAGTTTCATACGTGCGATCGTCTCGCTTGCGGACACTGAGAAGTTTGACCCAACCTGCCCCAAAGCTGTAGATCAGGCGGTAGTCGCCAAGCCGAATGCGATAAATATTATTTTGATACCCTTTGAGCTTCTTGGCGTCGCCCTGAGCGGAGATGGGGTCTGTTCTAAGAATTTTGGTTGCTCTGGTGACACGCTTCTGGACAGACTGAGGTAAGTTCAGAAGCTCGTTGAGAAAGGTGTCACCAAAGGATATAGCCCAGGTGGTCATGATAATGTGATTGTAACTAACTTCACGCAGACTTTCGAGCAGTCAACTTTTCAGAAATCTTCTCCTGCACTTGCGCCTGAAAGCTTGCCACCAGTTCTTCTAGTTCTTCTTGTGACAACACCTTTCCAAGTTGCTCAGATAGAAGTTCGGTCAGCTTAACTTGAGCAAATCTATTTAGCGTCATTTCCAGCACTTTGTCTAGATGAATTCCCCAATCAGCACCAGCGCTGATGTCGCAGCCAACCTCTGCCTCAAACCGCGCCATTTCACGAGCTTCTTCTTCTGTAACGGTGAATTTCATAGGTTTCTCTCTGCCTCGATTTGATCGTCCGAATTAATTTCGATCCCCATTTTTCCCAGCAACGAAGGGCGACGGCGATACCATTCCCAATAGTGTGGCATACTCAACTGTTATGAGTAAGTAGTGGATTGTAGGATGGCAAGACAGTCTTTAGAAATTCGTCTTGTTGCTGAGTCCGTTCTTCTCTAGCGATATGAACGTACTGTGACAAGGATGGATACAAGGGTTGACCACCCCGGCGATCGCGCACAGCATCAGCAAACTCAGTCACTTGTTTCAAAGTATCCTGCCAGTTCTTCTGATGCAATTTTGTTTCAAACAAAGCTTGTTCCTCTGGAGAGAGGGCAAGCACAGCCTGGATGAGAGCATCAACAATCGCAGTGTTCATAGGCATTAGGAGTTGGGAGGGGACCAGTCAAGTCAAAATTAACATCTAAAATCACATCCTGTCCCAGGCTTGGAGGATGAGGCGCTGGGTGCGGTATTCGCCGAACTGCTTGGTTTCATTGTTTTTCAGAACGCGGAAGGTTTCGCTGGGAAAGTCGGGACCGTAGACATCGGCAGGGTCAAGGATGTAGCGGAGTTCATCGCGGGTTAAGCCGTAGAGATGGGCGTAGTAGGCATCGAGTTCAGCACGGAGGAGGGCACGGCGTTCTGGGTTCCAGGTGAAGGGTTCACCGTCGTAACCCATGTCTTGGGCAAAGGGTTGCAGATCCCAGGCGGTGTAGGTGAGTTCAAGAATACGGGGAGTGATGAAGTCGATGTCAGCTTGGCTGTAGGCTTTTGGAGGAATAACCGGGAGTTGTTTAGCAATATAGAAACTGAAGTTAGTTCCGCCCATTTTCTGACGAGTGACGAAATCAAAAACTAGGCTATTCAAGCAAGCATATAAACATGAAGCAAGAGGAGCTTTATCTACTTCTGGAAGCATTAGAAAAACACTATCTCCAAAACCAACTTTTGAGGATAGGGCAAAAATTGCTGTGCGTTCGTCAGTCGATCTAGAAATACGTCTAAAAGTCAGCAACCAATCTTTGTTCCACTTATCCGTTAATTGATTTTCTACTTCTCTCTTATCAACCCAATACCGAGGCTGTACTTGATAATCTGGATCGCACTTTTCTGAATTTGTGACATCACGAGTGTTACCGCTACTTATATATGTCGCCCAACGGTGATCGAACTGATGCAGCATCTTTGCTTCATAGAGAGGCACCAAACCCTTACCTGCCCTATTTACGAATAACCCGCTGTCATTCGACATATCAAACATTCGCATAAACGAAATGCCCCAAGGGTTGCTGCCAGTGCGTTCGTTCTCTAAAACAGGCACACGCTGATAGATTTTCTTGGTCAATTCTGCATCGGTACGAGTCCGAAATACAGGACAAGTGAGCGTGTTGGGATTGAGTAAAGCGATATCTTGAGGAGAAAGTTGAAAGAGTCGCGATCGCTCGTCTACCTGTTTGGGCTTAGTGAGGAAGAATGCAAAATCCCCGCGAGCAATTGGTTTTCCGCTGATTGATAGTAGTGAGAATTTCATCCGACTATCTACAGCAGAAAACAATCGATCTCGATTCTCAAAATCGTACAAACTGGCTAATGCCTTTTGCTGCGTTAAATCTCCGAAAAACTTCTTGCAAGTGTCATCAGTTGCAATTCCAGTTGGTACGATTACGCCAAGTCTGCCATTCTCTGAAATAATCTTCCGCATGGTTTCAGCAAATATTGCATACGTATTAATATCGCCTGTGGCCGTTAATGGAAACCTGGCTGACTCTCGAACAAATTTACCTTGAGCATCAGCGTCATGTTTGGCTGTTTCAAACGCTTGCGCTAAATCAAGATTCTGCTGCGGTAATTCTTTAATCAACTTCTCCCGTTCTGCCTTATTTGCCGCATTCGCTATCTCAGCACTACGAGAGG
>CAXUIV010000094.1:0-10917 GCA_964250875.1 uncultured bacterium | reverse complement strand
AGGTGATTAACGATGTCAAATATCTTTTCTTCTAACTCTTTTGGCTCTATGCTTTTTAGCAGCAGCCGACCTACACTCAAATGCACTGCTTTTTTCCGCTCTTCTGGAATGAGCGTATACGCTGCTTGCTGCACCCGGTCGTGCAAAAATCTGTAGGTGACTGTCAGGTGTGAGTCACCAGTGATCATAGGCCACTCGCTAACGACGAGCGGAATCTTGTAGGCATTGCTCAAAGGCAGAATGAGGCCCGCCTGTAGTGCTGGCCATAAATCAGTTGCGGTCGCTACGGTTGATTGTTCGCTTACCAAGGAGAGAACATCTAGATCGAATCGATTTCCAATGCAGGCAGCTAGCTTTAACACCTGCTGCGTTGACTCGGTCAGTTTCTGAATTCTACCGAGCATCAACTCGACCACATCGTCAGCGATCGCCATTCCCTGTATTTGCTCGATATCCCACTGCCAGCAGCCTGACTGGAAGTCAAAGCTCAGCAGATTGTCTTGGTTTAGAGATGTAAGTAGCTGATTTAAGAAGAAGGGATTGCCGTGAGTTTTACTGAGAACTAGCTCCGCCAATGGCTCTGTCCTGCCAAATGCGCCACCAAGGGTATCGGCAATTAACTGGTTGACGTGGACCACCTCAAGGGGTCGTAAAGCGATCGCATTCATCCGGACACCCGCTGAGTGCATATCATCTAAAGTCAGCATTAACGGATGAGCCGCACTGACTTCGTTATCTCGGTAAGCTCCAATCATTAATAGATATTGGCTCTGCGGGTCGCTCATCAGTAGCTGGATTAACTTCAGCGAGGCAGAATCCGCCCACTGTAGATCGTCGAGAAACAGAACCAGTGGGTGTTCTCGTTTGCTGAAGACGTGAATGAACTGCTTAAAGACTCGATTAAATCGATTTTGAGATTCAGTGGATCCTAGCTGCGGTACGGGGGGCTGTTTGCCGATGATCAGTTCGACTTCGGGAATGACGTCGATCATCACCTGACCGTTAGGACTGAAGGCGTCTAATAGTTTTCTTTTCCAAATGGCAATTTTTTCCGAATTCTCCGTTAACAGTTGTCGAATCAAATCCTGAAAGGCTTGAATCAGAGACGCATAAGGAACATTCCGCTTAAACTGGTCGAACTTCCCGGCAATAAAATAGCCCCGCTGGCGCACAATCGGCTTGTGAATCTCATTCACCAAGGAAGATTTGCCAATCCCAGAGTAGCCGCTCACTAGCATCATCTCCGTAGTGCCAGAGCTGACGCGATCAAAGGCGTCCATTAGAGTCGCGACTTCCGCGTCTCGACCGTAGAGTTTCTGCGGGATGTGAAACTGACCGGATAAATCCTGTTGACCGGGGGTGAAGTCGGAAACTTGACCAGTCGCCACAAGCTGATTCAGACATTGCTCTAAATCCGCCCTGAGTCCTCGAGCGCTTTGATATCGGTCTTCAGCGGTTTTTGCTAAGAGTTTCATCACGATATTTGAGACCGAACTAGGAATTGGGTTTAGCTCGTGAGGCGGTACGGGTGTAAGCGCGATATGGCAGTGAACGAATTCCAAGGGGTCTGTGGCTTGGAAGGGCAGTTGACCCGTCAGCAGTTCGTAAAAGGTCATGCCTAAGGAATAAAAGTCAGTGCGGTAATCGATCGTCCGATTCATCCGTCCGGTTTGCTCTGGCGATATGTAAGCTAAAGTTCCTTCTAGTAGATTGGCATTGCTGGCAGCCTGTCCAGATAGCTGCGATGCAATGCCAAAGCCCGTGATTTTGACTTTTCCTGTATTGGAAATGATAATATTACTGGGTTTGATGTCCTTGTGAATAATCTTGTGGTTATGCAGTTCTTCTAAAGCTTTAGCCAACTGGATGGCTATCTCTAAAAATTCTATTATTTGAAGTGTTTTAGAAGATATAAAATCTTGTAGAGATTCACATCCAAAATCCTCTAGAATCAGAGCCAAACCGTTCTGATAGTTTTCCAGGCTATAATGCTTGATGATTCCTTCTGATTCTAAATCTTTGGCTGTTTTGTATTCGTGCTTGAAGCTTGCGAGTTCTTCTAAGGTTGGATACTCATTTTTGAGAACTTTGATGATAACTGACTCGCAGTCCAGTTCTCTAATTCCTCGGTAAATAACAACACCGTTATTCACCTGAATCTGCTCAATAACTTCGTAACCTGCGAGTGCAATCATAAGTATTTGCGCTATCTTTTATTCATGAGGCTTTTATAGTGTTTGATAGATCAGCGAATGACGCAAATCGTTGCATATGAATTAAGGATATGGTGTGATACGCAACGATCTGAGCTTGCACTGCGCTAGAGCTTAAGTATTTAGAGACTTGTAAGAAAATTTATGTCAATGTTTAAAAATAAACAATAGAAGAATTACGTAACTGTCCTAGGAGATAACGAGAAAATGAGGGTTAAAGGCGATTCAATCGGGTGACTTAGTCTTAGAACCATAAACTTATAGTCTTGATGGTCTCTTAGATCTTAAACCCTATTAGTTTCGTACCCTCTAAGTTCTTACTCTGAGTTTTTCGGGTACATCCTTGATGGAGAGAGTCCAGAAGCGGATTCGAAGGAATATTTGGGCCAACAAGAGTTCATTACGAAGTCCCGCTGGTGTGAGAAAGCTTGCTGAGTAGGGAACCTTGATATTAGCACCATCGATATTGCGTCAATGACTCAGGCACCCCTTCTTGAACAAGCGCACCAGGGAAACCCGCAGGCAATCTCTCATCTCATTAATCGCTCCTTGCAGAAGCAGGAGATAACGGCGACGGTTGAATCAGACAATGGTTTTTTAGAAGTGATGCTAGAAGCCTCTCAAGTACCCAACGAGACGCTAGCAGCATTTATCCGTCAGGGGCTGCTCAAGCTTAAGATTGAGACAGCTTACGAAGCAGGTGTTTACGGTCGAAAAGCAGGAGAACACTTTGCTACATGGAGTCAGCAGTTTGAATTAAAGCCCCGTCCGACTACTGACTTTGTTACTCATCTCACCTCAACACTGCCTCAATTTGACCAGCCAAACCAGTCAGCCGTGTCTCAGCCACGTCCGCTGGCTATAACCCTAGCAACCGAAGATGGCGGTACTGTCCGATTAGACCTAGCTCTGATTCTAGGAATTTTGGGAACTGTCTTGATAGTCCTTGGGGCTTTTGCACCTGTCTTCAGCGTGCCAATTCTAGGTAACGTCAGCTTTTTCAGAGACGGTAGCGAAGAGGGATATATCCTAATTGGCTGCGCGATCGCGTCCATGATTTTTCTACTAAAAAAACAGTACACCTTCTTGTGGTCCTCTGCACTAGGGGCAAGTGGGATCGTCGCCCTCGTCTTTAGCTTCTTTCAGATGCAACTGCATCAAGTGAAATCAAGTTTAGATTCAGATTTAGCTGACAACCCATTTCGAGGCTTAGCTGACGCTGCGGTGGCGTCAGTTCAAATGCAGTGGGGCTGGATAGTGCTGATTTTTGGTTGTGCCATGCTGCTGTTTGCCGCTTATTTGAGGCAGCGCGAACCTAGTAAGCAAACTTACACAACTCTCGCAGTAGCGATCGCCCTACTTGTCTTCGTTAACATCGCTCTACCCAGCATTCAATATGCAGGGCAGGCAGCTAGAGCGAAAGAAGCCGAAGCGAAGCAAAATATCGGCTCAATGAATCGAGCTCAACAAGCCTACTATCTGGAGAAGGATTCATTCTCCTGGCAGATTGAAGATTTAGGGATAGGGATGAGGACGGAGACCACTAATTACCACTATCAAATCACGATTGCTGACAAAGAGCGGGCTGTTGCCCTAGGAACTGCGAAGACGGATGGACTCAAGAGCTACGCAGGTGGTGTGTTCGCAATCCACGACAGCAGCGCAGAAGTGACGACAGTCGCTATTGAATGCCAAAGCGATCAAGCAACTCAGACGCCAGTCGAGCCACCCACACTTAACGGTACCGAGCCTCAATGTGCATCTGGTTCCTCTAAGTTGAATTAAGTCGAGAGAAACTCATTTATGATTCAGACTCATTCATTCGACCTACTTAACCAATCCCGTCAGGGAAGCCCCAGAGCTATTGCCCAATTGCTTCACCGTGCCCTAGAACCGAAAGGAATTACGGTGAAGGTGAGGCGAGATGGCAATCTATTGACAATTATTGCTGAGGCTAGCGAAACGCCTGACCAAGAATCGTTGGTTGGAATTATCCGCCGTGGTATTAAAGACTTGGGCACTGACTTGATTGACACGGTCAGAGTCTATGGGCGCAGAAAAGGGCAGCCCTCAGTAGACTGGAGGGATGAGGTGACCCTCAAAGTAGCAATGACGTCACGGACTGAAGTACGCACACAGGGCCATTCCTCTGCTGACTTTCCAACTCAGATTCAAGCAATTGCTAATCGTTTGATAGGAAACGTCCGCGAAATTCGGATTAGCAAGCGAATGGCACATGGATTGGGAGGATTTGCTCTACTCGTGATGATTTCCTTTGTAAGCGTGACCGGATTTCATATGTGGCAAAACTACTCTAACCAGGCACAAATTCTTACCAAAGCTGAGACCTTGTTTAGAGAAGCGTCTGACACCACGAAGGCAACAAATGTGACAGATTTGACAAACGCGATCGAGAAGTTGAAACAATCTGGGCTGCTACTGCAGGGGATGCCAAGTGCTAGCTCCATGTACCAAAAGGCCCAAACCGAGCTGGAAAAGACGCGATCGCGAATTAGGGAACTAGAGCAACGAATTAGAACTGAGGAGTCGGCTTCAGCGACACTAACTGAGATAGACCATTCCGCCCAAGAAGCGATCAATACTTTCAAAAATTCCGTCAACATAGGAGAATGGAAAGCAGCGAATCATAATCTACAACAGGCAATCGAGCAACTCGAAGCGATTCCTCAAGGCACCTTTGTAGCTGCTCAAGTTAAGGAAAACCTTGTCGCCTACCGCAATCAATGTGATGCGATTACCAAGGCGATTGAAACTGAAAATAATGTAGTGCAGTCACTTGAAACAGTCGATGAAGCTGCACAGCAGGCAATGGATATCACCGACAGCAAATCAGAGTATACGCTGTCAGATCTACAGAACGCTCAAACTGCTTGGCAGCGTGCTATCAAGCTGCTTAAAACAATTCCACTCAAAAGTATGCCAGCAGTAACGATTGAGCAGCGTCGTATTATCTATACCGAGAACAGTGGCAAGATTGCGGCTGGCATTAAAGAACTTAAGCAATGTCTTACAGCGAATTCAGTCACGGAGACGTGTGGCTATATTTCCTTAGAATTAACCAGCCCATCGACTAGCCGTCCCAGCACTTCAACATCAGATTCCGAGCCTTTTGTACCAGACTCATTTTGACATCGTTTTACCGTACTCTGGTGCCTCAAGCCGTCTGGAAGGAAGCCCTCAGTTCAAGCAGTTAAGGCAGTTTTCGACTCAGGTAAAAATGCCAAAACAATCCGTTCTGAAGGAATACCGGCTGCAATCAAATCGTCAGTAATCCCCTGCTCCATCCCGTCATACTCGAGCCAAACCAGATTGTCTTGTAGCGTGACATAAATTAGATTTCCCCTCACCCGCCGTCCTCGGTCCCAGCCAACCTGCATCAAGGCATAACGGTCTCGATCTTCGTCGAATACTGTATCAAGTCGGATATTCCCATGAGACGGTTTAAATTGGGCGTAATGCCGAATCACCTGCTTTACAATCTCTCGATCGCTTCGGGGGGTATCCATTGCTTCACCTCAACCGCTTCCACATCTACAATAAGCAATTTTAGCGGCAATTCACGGATCGCCAACTCACCGATCGGTTCGCTAAAAATCTCCTCATAGGTTCTGTCTGCAATAGCCAGATAGAGATCGCGTCCTGGATCGACCTGTTTGAGAAGAATCTGGTAGAGGACGTACTGACCAATCGCCTGCTCTAGATCGGCAATCGCCGATTTACTCCTAGACTCCTTAATTTCAATTGCGATTCGTCGGCTTCCCCGTCTAGCTCCGATAAACCGTCCTTTGTTGCCATTGAGCGTATCTAGCCTTGCTGCTAGGTCGATGAAGAGAAATCGCTCACCGTAGGATATGACGTAAGGATCGTCGGTAATCTCCCAGCCTTCCTTGATGAGAGCCTGCTTAATGAAAGGATGAGTCACATCTCGCGGAGCCATAGAGTTGTCGTAGATTTAGCACCCATGATTTTACTGCTTACTTCAAAATTCTTAACCCTTCTCTTGTCACTATCCAAGTGCGATTTGGAAAGACGGTTAATTCTGGCAATCAGCTATAACAGAACTGGAACGGGATGCTCTACGGAATTTATATATTTATATAAGTATTTATACTGATGACAGCACCCACCAAGAAAGCTTTAAGCGAACGAGACATTTGCACGAAGTACATCACGCCTGCCTTGGTGGAAAAAGCGAAATGGAACCTCATGACCCAAATTCGGGAGGAAGTGACTTTTACTAGGGGTAGAGTATTGGTTAGAGGGAAGTTGACGAGTCGCGGTGCGATCAAACGGGCTGACTATATTCTTTACTACAAACCCAACATTCCCATTGCTGTAATTGAGGCGAAAGATAACAATCACACTGTTGGGGCTGGGATGCAGCAGGCGCTAGATTATGCAGAGATCCTGGACGTGCCTTTTGCCTACAGTTCGAATGGAGATGCCTTTATCGAACACGATCGCACCCTCACTACGTCACAAATCGAGCGAGAACTGCCGTTGGATTGGTTCCCGTCGCCGGAGGAACTTTGGCAACGGTATTGCGCTTGGAAAGGAATTCAACCGGCACAAACGCTCATTGTGACTCAGGATTATTACTCTGACGGCAGTGGAAAGCAACCCCGTTATTACCAACTTATTGCAGTTAACCGGACGATTGAGGCGATCGCCAAAGGAGAAAATCGCATTCTCTTAGTAATGGCAACGGGCACCGGCAAGACGTTCACGGCGTTTCAAATCATTTGGCGGCTGTGGAAGTCCCGCACGAAAAAGCGGATTTTGTTTTTGGCTGACCGGAATATTCTGATCGACCAAACCAGGACTAACGACTTCAAGCCGTTTGGCAAGGCAATGACCAAAATTAAGCAGCGTCAGGTGGATAAGTCCTATGAAATCTATTTGGCACTCTATCAAGCAGTGTCGGGAAATGAGGAAGCCAAGAACATCTACAGGCAGTTCTCCCGTGACTTCTTCGATTTAGTTGTGGTGGACGAGTGTCATCGGGGGAGTGCGGCACAAGACTCGGCATGGCGAGAGATTCTGGCCTATTTTGGCAGTGCTACCCAGGTTGGATTAACGGCGACGCCGAAGGAGACGAAGGATGTTTCTAACATTGACTACTTTGGTGAACCGATTTACACTTACTCCCTTAGACAAGGAATTGAGGATGGGTTTCTTGCCCCCTACAGGGTGATTCGCATTGATACAGACAAGGATCTACAGGAGTGGCGACCAAAACCGGGACAACTGGATAAGTACGGTCAACCCATTGAAAACCGGCTTTACAACCAAAAGGATATTAACCGCAAGCTGGTATTTGAGAAACGCGATATTTTAGTTGCTGAGAGAATCACAGAATTTCTGCGAGAGACTCCTAACGCTAAGACGATTGTATTCTGCGAAAACATTGACCATGCCGAACGCATGCGACGGGCGCTGACGAATGCCAACAGTGAGTTGATCGCCAAAAATCGCAAATACGTGATGCGGATAACGGGGGATGAAGGAAAGGAAGAGCTGGATAATTTCATCATGCCAGAGAGTACCTATCCAGTTATTGTCACCACATCCAAGCTACTGACGACAGGAGTAGATGCCCAAACCTGCAAACTCATTGTGCTGGATCAGCGCCTTCAGTCAATGACGGAGTTTAAGCAGATTATTGGTCGGGGAACTCGGATTAATGAGGAATACGGCAAGCGCTTCTTCACAATTATGGACTTCAAAAAGGCGACAGAGTTGTTTGCTGACCCTGACTTTGATGGCGAACCTGTGCAGATATACGAACCAAAGGCAGAGCAGTCAATAGTACCGCCAGATGAGGAAATTGATCCGGTAGAAGTGCTAGTAGAAAGGGGAGTCAAGTACGTTGTTGCGGATGAGGAGGTAGCGATCGCTGCCGAACGAGTGCAGTATTATGACAAGGATGGAAAGCTGGTCACGGAGTCGGTAAAAGACTTTACTCGCAAAACCATCAAGCAGAAGTATGCGTCCCTGGACTCCTTTTTACACGGATGGAGTGAAGCCGAACAAAAACAGGCGATCGTTGATGCCCTGCACGAACGAGGAGTAGAATTTGAGGCGTTAGAGGCGGAAGTAGGGAAGGAGTTTGACGCCTTTGACCTGATTTGTCATGTCGCTTTCGATCGACCACCCTTAAGTCGCAAAGAACGGGCAACTCAGGTTCGCAAGCGAGACTACTTCACCCGGTATGGGGAACAGGTACGCGCAGTGCTATCAGCGTTGCTGGATAAGTATGCTGATGAGGGGATCGAACAGATTGAGGAGATGGGAGTGCTGAAGGTGCCGCCTTTGAGAGACTTAGGGACACCTGTGGAGATTCTAAATTTGTTTGGCGGCAGGCAGAAATACCTGGAAGTGGTGCGAGAATTGAAGGCCGAACTCTACAAAGTATCGTAGGGTGGGGCGTTGCAGAATTGGAGGATGTGCCCTCATCCCCAACCCTTGTACCTTAAGAATGTGGCAGACCGAGAACTCTTGGGAGAAGGGAGCTGGAATTGTTCCCTCTTCTTGGGGAGAGGGTTAGGGTGAGGGCAGATTTAACCATGCCCTCTGCCCCATGCCCTCTGCCCAACCCCAACAAACCATCATTCATTTCCACGCAATCTACTTATGTCCATCAGCACCACTGTTAAAACCATCCAAGACATTATGCGCATTGATGAGGGCGTGGATGGAGATGCCCAGCGCATCAGTCAGCTAACTTGGATGATTTTCCTTAAAATCTTCGATGACCGCGAGATGGAGTATGAGGCGTTTGAGGATGATTATGTCTCGCCGTTGCCGAAGGAGTTGCGCTGGCGGAATTGGGCAAAAGAGGAGGAGGGCATAACTGGGGATGAGTTGCTGGAGTTTGTGAACAATCGGTTGTTCCGAACGCTGAAAAATCTCAATCTGGATGTTGTTGATGGTAGAGGGCGCATCCTGAAAAATGCCTTTGAAGATGCCTACAACTTTATGAAGAATGGCACGTTGATGCGCCAGGTGATTAATAAGCTGAATGAGATTGACTTCAACAACTCTCAGGATAAACATCTGTTTGGCGAGATTTACGAGCAAATTCTCAAAGACTTGCAGAATGCGGGGAATGCGGGGGAATATTATACGCCTCGTGCGGTGACGCAGTTCATGGTGGATATGATCAACCCGCAGTTAGGGGAGAGGGTTTTAGATCCGGCTTGCGGGACGGGTGGTTTTTTGACTTGCGCGTTGGAACATCTGCGGCAGCAGGCAAGAAAGGCAAAGGTTGAGAAGTACGAGAAGTTATCGCAGTTGCTTGTGGGGGTGGAGAAGAAACCGCTACCTCATCTGCTGTGCGTGACGAACATGCTGCTGCATGAGATTGACGTGCCTGAGATTCGCCGCGACAACACTTTGGCACGTCCTCTGCGAGACTATAAGCCTTACGAACGGGTTGAGGTGATTTTGACAAATCCGCCGTTTGGAGGGAAGGAGGAAGACGGAATTGAGACCAACTTCCCTGCTGCCTATCGCACGAAGGAAACGGCAGATCTGTTTCTGGTGTTGATCATGCACCTGTTGGCAGATGGAGGACGGGCGGGTATTGTGTTGCCGGATGGAACGCTGTTTGGTGAGGGTGTGAAGACGCGGATCAAGGAGAAGTTGCTGGAAGAGTGCAACCTGCATACGATTGTGCGCTTGCCGAATGGGGTGTTTAATCCTTACACGGGGATTAAGACGAATCTGTTGTTTTTTACCAAGGGCGGACCAACGCAGGAAATTTGGTTCTACGAACACCCCTATCCCTCTGGCTACAAGTCCTACAACAAAACAAAACCCATCCGGATTGAGGAGTTTGAACCGGAGAAGGCATGGTGGCACAACCGGGTGGAAAATGATTTTGCCTGGAAAGTGCCAGTAGAGGAGATTAAGGCAAATGGTTACAACCTGGATATTAAGAACCCCTACCGGGAGAAGGAGAAGCATCGGGACTTGGAGACGATGTTGACAGAGTATCAGGAGTTGATGGCAGAGGTCAGCGAGACGCGGAATTTGTTGAAAGCTGAGTTGATGGCGGCGTTATCGAGACAAGAGTGATTGGGAGTTTACGATGACGTATAGCGATTTTACGCTGGCTAAAGTCAAGAAAGATTTTGGTTTAACTGTGGATCAGACTCAAAACTTATTTGCTGATGTTGAAGCAGTTCAGCCATCGGAGCTTTTAACCATGACTTTGCAAGAGTACATCCCTTTAGCAACGGCGATTGGTACGGAAAAGGCGCGTTCTGAGTTTCTAATTGCACCTATTTTAGCTGAGGTTAGACGACAGTCAAATTACCGGGTTAGCTTATTTTCTGGTACAGATTTCAATGTAGATATCGAGAAGGGGCTTTTAGGACATTGTGATTTTCTGATCAGTGCATCTACAGAGCAGTTTTTCATCAGCGCACCTATTATTGCGATTGTTGAAGCTAAAAATGGAAATATTATTGGAGGTTTGGGACCATGTGTAGCAGAAATGGTAGCAGCCCAGATTTTCAATCAACGTAAAGGGATTAATATTCCTGGTATTTATGGTGCTGTAACTAGTGGTACAGTTTGGCAGTTTTTAATGTTAAGCGAAAGTAGCGTTCGTATTGACTTGCTAGAATACTACATCAACCAAGTTGATAAGATATTGGCGATTCTTTTAAATCCTATT
>CAXUIV010000093.1:2701-10979 GCA_964250875.1 uncultured bacterium | reverse complement strand
TATTATGGCTGGGTTGCTAGCTCCCGATTCTGGAGAGATTTATGTACAGGGACAGATGCGAAGGGGTTTAATTGATGACGCACCAGATCCAATCGTGATTGGAATGGTGTTTCAGCAGGCGGCCTTATTTGACTCGTTAACCGTAGAGGAGAATGTTGGCTTCCTGCTCTATGAACACTCTAGACTACGCCGATCGCAGATTCGGAATTTGGTGCAGCATAATTTAGATATGGTAGGTCTGGCTGATGCGATTGACCGCTACCCTGCTGAACTGTCGGGTGGAATGCGCAAGCGGGTAAGCTTTGCCCGTGCAATTATGTCTAACCCGGACAACCCCAAAGAGACGCCAGAAGTTTTGTTGTACGATGAACCTACTGCTGGTCTCGATCCGATCGCCTCAACAGTGATTGAGGATCTCATTCGCCAGTTGCAGTGTACAGAAGGCGTTTGTGGTACCTACGGAATCGTAACTCATCAAAACAGTACCATCCGCCGCACTGCCGATCGGATCGTGTTTCTCTACCAAGGTAAAGTGCGGTGGCAGGGTACAGTAGATGACATTGACACCACAGAAGAACCCTTGATTCGACAATTTTTTAGTGGCAGTGTGGAAGGGCCAATTCACCTCGTTGGGTAAGACAATCAAGGACGACAGACCGAGTCTATATCCTACATCATTAACACGAACACACGCTCTTCGGGAGTGCCAAAAAAAATGCGAATCCGCACAGTTCGAGAAGGCTCCGTTGGTTTGTTAATTCTATTAGGACTAGGTCTATTTGTGGGTCTGGTTCTATGGTTACGTGGAGTCACTTTCGGTCAGCGTAGCTATAAAATTTTTGTTGAGTTTGCCGATGCTGCCGGACTTCAAAAAGGCGCAGTGGTGCGGTATCGTGGCGTGCAAGCGGGCAAAATATCCGAGGTCCGACCCCAACCGAATGGCGTTGAGGTTGAAATTGATATTAACCCCGCCGACCTCGTTATCCCACGTGACGTGATAGTCGAAGCCAATCAATCGGGTTTGGTTGGTGAAACAACTGTAGACATCACGCCTCAGGGGACAGTCTCCCCTGGTGCGATCGCTGCTGATGTTAAGCCCACCCCTGTTAAAAAGTGCGATCCCAACCTGATTGTCTGTGATGGTTCTCGTCTTCATGGTCAAATTGGCGTCAGCATTGATGCCCTCATTCGCAGCACAAATGATCTCACTCGGCTTTACAGTGACCCAAAGCTATTTGCCAACCTCACCGCCGTGACCAAAAACGCATCTGTCGCGGCAGAGGGCGTCACTCAGCTGACTCGTGACTTGAGGCGTTTGAGCAGAAGTGCTGAGACACAGCTAGGTAGTGTTTCAGGCACTGCGAGTTCGGTACAGAGGGCGGCAAATCAAATTAGCTCATCAACAGATCGGACAGCAGCTCAACTCAGTGCCACCGCATCTGAATTCAGCGCCACCGCTGTTCAAGCCAATCGTCTAGTCACTAACCTTGACAACCTGGTGACATCGAACCGCTCTGCCCTTGTCGCAACGCTGAACAACGTGAGTCAAACGAGCGACCAGTTGCGCACAGCAGTAAGCAGTCTGACACCGACGCTCAATCGATTTAGTAAAGGAAAATTGATCGACAACTTAGAGACTCTGTCGGCAAATGCCGCCCAAGCATCTGCTAATTTGCGCGATGCCACAAGTACACTAAACAATCCAAACAATCTGCTGCTGCTGCAACAAACTCTAGACTCTGCTAGGACAACTTTTCAGAATGCCCAAAAAATTACCTCTGACCTGGATGAGCTAACTGGCGACCCCACCTTTCGCCAAAACGTCCGTCAACTGGTCAACGGATTGAGTGGTCTAGTGTCTTCAACCCAGCAGTTGCAGCAGCAAACCAATATAGCGGCTCAGCTAGGCTCCATCAAAACCACCTTTAACAAGTCAGACTTTAGCCCTCTCAGTCTAAGCTCAATTCAGGAGGGCACTCCGGTTAACCCAAACCTGGACAACGCCATATTTCCTTCACCCAGCAATGTCTCAAGCTCAGGTGATTTGGTCAAGGCGCGAGGCACGCAGGGCAAAGGCGAAGGGGGAAAGGCGAAAGGGCAAATGCCATGAATGGGGTTTGAAACAGTGGACCTAATTCCAATCCTCTCCATCACCCTTATTGCCTCGACCCTTATAGATCGGTTTATCTGCATGGATCTGGCGAGTCTTTTGATAGAGAGTCGGCTCGGTCAAACTCCACTTTTGCATCACTCGATCCAGGTCTGTCTTAATGTCTATCGCACCAGGAAAGCCCTGATAGCGAATTCGTAGTCGAGCTAACTCCGCCAAGTTATAGTCTGTTGGTTCCCCTGCTAGGAGACTGTCAACAGTCTGGCGATCGCGGCTATGAAGTGGATGCTGCTGCTCTTTGTTTTCTGAAGCCATAAGGAAATTCTGAATTTTG
The DNA here is from genome assembly GCA_964250875.1 of uncultured bacterium. Classification (GTDB taxonomy): domain Bacteria; phylum Cyanobacteriota; class Cyanobacteriia; order Cyanobacteriales; family Chroococcidiopsidaceae; genus CAXUIV01. Next base: position 8,535 of record CAXUIV010000093.1, on the reverse strand, counting down.
AATTTTAAGTTTTAGATCTGTTACGGGGTGTAAAGGGCCAGTTTTCTACCCATGCCCTATGCCCTATGCCCTACCTTAACAAGTCATCGTTCATTTCCACCGACCTACTTATATACTAAACACGGCATTCAGGAGTTTTTGGTATGACAGCAGACCCGGTTAAGTTGATGAAGCAGGAAGTTGGTAAAGCCGCCGCAGACCGCGTCCAGTCTGGCTCGGTTGTGGGTTTGGGTACAGGGTCAACGACAGCGTACACAATTCAGTTTTTGGGCGATCGCCTCAAATCCGGTGAACTTAAAGATATCGTTGGTATTCCGACGTCTTTTCAGGCAGAGGTGCTGGCGAAACAGTACGGCATTCCCTTAACAACTCTGGATGCAACTGATCACATTGATATCGCCATTGACGGAGCAGATGAAGTTGACCCCCAGAAAAATCTGATTAAAGGTGGCGGTGCTGCTCATACTCGTGAAAAGATTGTAGACTCGCTAGCAAGTCAATTCATTGTAGTAGTGGATAGCTCCAAACTTGTAGACCGGCTCGGTTCTAGCTTCCCGGTTCCTGTAGAAGTCATCCCGATGGCGATCGCGCCTGCGATGCGAGCTATTGAGAAACTAGGCGGCAAACCCGAACTGCGCATGGGTGTCAGAAAAGCTGGGCCAGTGATTACAGATCAGGGTAACATGGTAATAGATGTAAGATTTGATACTATAGACGATCCAGCCGAACTGGAGAAAACCCTGAATAATATTCCTGGTGTTCTAGAGAATGGCATATTTGTGGGCGTCACGGATTTAGTCCTAGTCGGCGAAGTTATAGACAACAAACCAGTTGTTCGAGAAATGTAGCCGTTTTAGATCCTATCTTCTAGATTGGTACTTAGACCTCTTAGATAAATATGTCTCGCGCAAAGGCGCATTAGCGAAGCGAAGGCGCTAGCCGTTAGACGCAAAGAAGAACACTAAGAAGGGAGCTTTTTGACTTACTTATTACTTTTGCGCCTTCGCGCCTTTGCGTGAGCAGAATTCCCACGATGCAATACAGACGATTTGGCCGCACAGAATTACAGATGCCAGTTTTCTCCTGCGGCGGCATGAGATACCAGTTCAAGTGGCAGGATGTCCCGGCATGGCAAATTCCCTCGGACAACCAGCAAAATCTGGAAGCGACCATCCACCGGGCGGTAGAAGTAGGGATCAACCACATCGAAACTGCGCGTGGCTATGGCACTTCTGAGGTGCAGTTGGGACGGATTCTGCCCACTTTTCCTCGCGACCAACTGATCGTCCAAACCAAAATCACACACAACCAAAATCCAAAAGAATTCCAGCGCAATTTCGAGCAATCCTTGGCCAAGCTCAAGTTAGACTATGTCGATCTGCTGGCAATACATGGCATCAACAATGCCGAATTACTGCACGACAGCATTCGACCAGGTGGGTGTCTAGATGTGGCCAAGCGGCTGCAAGCTCAAGGTAAAGTTAGATTTATTGGCTTTTCCACACACGGGCCAACGGATATTATCGTACAGACAATCCAGACGGACAGGTTCGATTACGTTAACCTACACTGGTACTACATCAATCAATTCAACTGGGCGGCGATTGAAGCGGCTAGCCACTTCGATTTGGGAGTATTTATCATCAGCCCCACAGATAAGGGCGGGATGCTCCACAAACCACCGCAGAAATTAGTAGACCTGTGCTATCCCCTCAGTCCAATCGTGTTTAACGACCTGTTTTGTCTCAGCCATCCCCAAGTACACACCCTCAGTCTAGGGGCAGCACGACCACAGGATTTTGATGAACACCTCAAGACTCTGGAACTATTAGAGCTATCCTCCGACTTGCCGCCGATTTTGGAGCGATTGGAGCAAGCAGCGATCGCCACTCTAGGAGAACACTGGGTGAAGACTTGGCACATTGGCTTACCCAAACCTGAGGAAACTCCTAGTGGCATAAATATTCTTGCCATTCTATGGCTGCGAAATCTGGCGATCGCCTACGACATGACCGAATACGCTAAAACCCGCTACAACATGCTAGGTAATGCCAGTCACTGGTTTCCAGGCGTAAAGGCTGAGCATGTTGATCGGTTGGATTTGCGGCAGTGTCTAGCTCACAGTCCTCATGCTGATAAAATTCCAGCCCTACTCGCACAAGCACACCAGATGTTGGGAGATCGAGAGGTTAAACGCTTGTCTCAGCAGTGAAGAGGGGTGATGGGGTGATGGGGAAAGTTACCTAATGATTGTTTTTCACCTTAAAACTTAAAACTCAATCTTTGTGCCCAAGTCTTTTACCACAACCACAAGAAAACTTTTGTGATATTACTTAGAGCTATTTTCTGGCTTGTAGCTATATTGTTGGGTAGTCTTCAGGCTTGGGCTCATCGTTACAGTACTTCTTCGTCGGATACTATTTCTTATTTAGACATTGGTGATGCTTACTTCCGAGGAGAATGGCATCTTGCAATCAATGGTAATTGGGGTCCTCTCTATTCCTGGTTATTGGGTTTAACTCTATCTATTATTAAGCCATCTCCCTATTGGGAATTCGCAGCGGTCAAACTGACGAACTTCTTAATTTATTTGCTTGCTTTGGCTTGTTTCGAGTTTTTTCTCCAAGAACTAATTCACTACAAAGAGAAAATAGTTCCAGGTTCAAACAGACATCTAAAAATCTCTAAATGGGTGTGGCTAGTATCAGGATACACTCTGTTCCTCTGGTCTGCTTTAAACTGGATTGGTGTCTACTGTGATACTCCAGATATGTGTACTGCTGCGTTCGTCTACTTAGCATCTGGAGTAATCATACGTATAGATACACGCTCAGACAACTGGGTTAACTTTATCATCCTAGGAGCAGCTCTTGGATTCGCTTATCTATCCAAGGCAGTCATGTTCCCACTAGCTTTTGTCTTTTTGGGAGTAGGGATGCTGTCAGTTAAAAATAGGCGCAAGGCATTATCACGAGTGTTAATTGCGCTGCTCGTTTTTGCAGTCATCTCAACTCCTTTTATTGTTGCACTCTCTGCAACAAAGGGTCGCTTAACCTATAGCGATACTGGTAAGCTATCTTACGTGTGGTACGTTAATCCGGGTTACGTTACCATTCCATTTACCCATTGGCAAGGTGGACCATCCGGTTATGGTACACCCAGGCATCCTACTAGAAAAGTTTTTAATAATCCGCTAGTTTTTGAATTTGGAACTCCTATAGTTGGCACATATCCTCCCTGGCACGATCCATCATACTGGTATGAAGGACTTAAGCTTAGGGTTAATTTGATCAACCAAACGAAAGTGTTAGCGAAAAACATCCTTTTCTATTACGAATATTTTTTTGGCAGTTTGCTCTTCGGTTATTTAATAATTGCTTGCGTAAGTGGTAGATCTTGGTTATCAGTAAAGGACTTAACAAAAAGCTGGAGGCTACTTGCTCTGGGAGGAACGGGTTTGAGCGTTTATATGTTGGTGTCTGACTTCTACCTGAACTACGCTCAGGTTCAGCCCAGTACAAGGTTGATTGCTCCCTTTATCGTATTACTGTTTGCGGGCTGCTTTTCGAGTGTACGTCTACCTGATTCTCCAGAGTCAAAAAGATTAATCGCAGGTTTAACTATTGGTACTTTATTGATGACTGGTAGTCAGTTAGTTCACCATTCATCAAAAGATTTTGCCGCTATGACCAGAGTAGAGCCTACTCAGTGGCAGGTTGCCCAAGGTTTAAAAGAGCTAGAAATTCAACCTGGAGATCGGGTTGCTCGCTTTGGCCAAAATTTTGGCTACAGGTGGGCTAGATTAGCACGAGTCAAGATCGTCGCTGAGATTACTGACGCCAGCAGCTTCTGGACAAAAGATGCCACAACTAAATCTGAGGCTCTCAAAGCTATAGCAAAAACTGGAGCGAAGGCGATCATACAGGAGCCAGGGTTACTGATACCTGATATCTCTACCAGCGGTTGGGAAGAGATGGGCAATACTGGCTACTATGCTTATCCTTTGCGTCAGTAAATTTGCATCTGTAAAGACTTGTTGCGGCGCGACCTATCTAGAATCCCCAATCCAAAATCTAAAATCCAAAAGGGTATAGTCTGTCCTAAAACAGAAGTACAATGGATAAATTTGCGGATATGGCTCAGTAGGGTAAATCCAACACCCTGTTTTGAGCCGACGACACTACTGATGATTATTTTTGCTGAAGCCCGTATTCCCTTCCCTCGCAACCTCGTGTATGCCACTTACCGGGACAAACTGGTTGATCTCATTCCCTACTTGCCCAACGTGCGCCAGATTGATATCAAGTCACGCCGTTCTGAGGGTGGACTGACAAAATTTGTAAATGAGTGGCACGGCGGTGGTGAAATCCCGGTTATGGCGCGTGCTGTAATCAGTGAGACAATGCTCTCGTGGACCGATTTCGCTACTTGGAATGACTCCGAGTTCATCACCAACTGGCGCATTGAGACACACGCCTTCACTGAAGCGGTCAACTGCGCTGGCAAGCATCGCTTTCTCGAAGACGGCAGTGGTACTCTGATCGAGAGTCGCGGCGAGCTGAGCATTGATGCGAGGCAAATTAAGGGGATACCGCAGTTTTTTGCTGACAAGGTGGGGCAAACGGTCGAGGACTTTCTGAGCCAGAAAATTGCGCCAAACTTACTTCAGGTGAGCGAAGGGGTGCGTCAATACTTGGAGCATCAGAGAAGGCAAGGGGTAATTAATTAGGGTAAGGAGCGATTAATGAAACGCTTGTGGTTAGGAGTATTTGCTGCACTCGTACTGCCGTTTAGCTCTGAAGCGGCACCTAGTCTGGCTCAGAGTAGTGGGTCGCAGGTCAACTGCGCCAGTCCCGAGACCACTAGGGATATGAACATTTGTGCTGACCGAGAATATCGGGCTGCTGACCGGAAACTTAATCAGACCTATCAAGCGTTAAAGTCAAAATTGAGCGGACAACAGCAGCAAAGAATGACTGCTGCTCAACTAGCATGGGTGAAGTTTAGAGATGCGAATTGTGCTTATGCGCGAGGTGAGTTTGAGGGGGGTACAGCAGCAGGCCCTGTTGGAACTTATTGTCTGGCTCGGACGACTGAACAACGCACAAAAGACTTGTCGGGGTATTTGCAAGATGTCAATAACCGATGAATGTAACGAATTAAAGTCATGTAGGAACTCAATATGCAGAGACAAAATATTGCGACTGGAACTCCCTACGAGCCGATTGTGGGATACTCCAGAGCAGTACGGTTGGGTTCTTTGGTTCACATCTCTGGTACAACTGCCCTAACCAAAGCTGGTGGCGTTGTTGGCATTGACGATCCTTACGCGCAAACAATTCAGGTGTTGAAGAACATTGAAGCAGCTCTCCAGGCAGCAGGAGCCACCCTTAATGATGTTGTCCGCACGAGAATCTACGTCACCAACATCAACGATTGGGAACAGGTTGGCAAGGCTCACGGCGAGTTCTTCAGTGAGATCCGACCTGCTACCACAATGGTGGAGGTGAGTCGTTTGATCGACACTAAAATGCTGGTAGAGATTGAAGCAGAAGCCTTTGTAGTTGAATCAAACGGTTGAGCCTGCCGTTTTGACAGCTGTTTCCTCGGTTGAGGAGGCAGTGTTAAAGCTAATTATGACTCAGCTTGTTTTTGGCTCTCCTGAATCAGATGCTGCTCTAGGATTTTGAGTACTGACCTCTCTTCTGGCCGCAGTTGTGATGACTCAACTTCCTTTGACCCAGGTGGTTGTTTCATAACCTGAAATAGCGACCCATCTGAGTAAGCGTCAAGAATAGCAGGATGCACATAGTACTTGCGACAGGTAGCGGGTA